>JAAUOP010000057.1 GCA_012034805.1 Synechococcales cyanobacterium CRU_2_2
GCTCGGGTCAGGCGTCGGGAATCGGCGCAGGTTCGAGGTGCAGGCTCGGGAATCGGCGCAGGTTCAGGTGCAGGCTCAGGAACTGGGGTAGGTTCAGGCGCAGGCTCGGGAGCAGGTGGCTCGAGATTCGCAACGGGCTCGGGCTCGGGTACTGGAGCCGGTGCTGGAACCGGATCTACCGGAACTTCCGGCTCGTTATCCACAACTTCAATATCGGGAACGTTCGATTCACCCCCAGAAGCAGGTGCTTCCTGTTCCGGCGGCTCCAGTGCGGGCATGCCGGGGTTGGGTGCAGGTGCGACGTCAGGGAAATCTGGCTCATCGTCGGGAGTGTTGCCCACCACCGGATTTTCACCGGCCATTGGGGGAGTAGCGGGTGAGGGAGCAGCGGAAGCTGACCCAGTTTCAACGGGACTCACGCCAGGGAAATCGGGCGTTGCAGGCGGCGCGGCGACGATGGGTAGTGGCTCTCCGGGCGGCTGGGCAGCGGGCGGATCGATAGCTGGGACTCTAGGCATGGTGTTGGCCAGATCCCCGACCTCAGGAATATCATGCACCCCGATCGAACGCCCAGGGAACAGTACATCCGCCGCTGGGGTCGCGGAGGAAAGTGTCGTGAACTCTGGATTCTCTAGAACCACACCACCAGCGAATTCGGCAGGCGAGAGCGTGCTTTGCTGCTTGAGTCCATCTAGGGTCTCTTGGCGCACCTGGGCGATCGCCGCATCCGGCCCCTGCTCCTGGGAATTATCCAGTTCTAAGCCTTCAACCAGCGCACTCGTCTCATAGAACGCCTCCAGATCAAAGTTATATAAACCCTGAATCTGGTCATCCACCGTAATCACCATTTGTCCAGCCTTAAGCACCTGGCGCTGGCTACCACTGACATTCATTACCTCAATGCCACTATCGGTCAGGGAGCCCACAATGCTGGTGTTGGTTGCAGTGTCGTAGCGGACAAAAAGCGCCGATCCACGAATGCCGGCGGTCACATTGGGCGTTTTGATTTGGGTTCTGCCCTGCCCTGGCGGAATCAGCAGCAACACCGTTCCGTTCGCCAGGCGAAAGTTGCGGGTTTGAGGCACAAACCGAAACACCGCATGTTCACCCATGCGCGCTAAGGTGCCGTCATTAAACCTGAGCTCAGCTAAAGAAGAGCGAGCCGTACTCAAGCCATCACCTGGCGACATCACATCCGCCAGCTTTGCGGGCCGAGCCGCTTGCCGATTGGGCAACAGACGCACCTGGTTGCGTAGCGCGGAAATCACCGCCTTGGTCAGGGGTGTCTGAGCATTCGCAGGGGACACCACCAAGGCTGAACCTGCCGCCCACAGAAGGATAACGCTAGTTGACAATGAGTGACGTAGCATGGGAATTCCTCAACCCTGGTGTGAATTTCTGAAAATTGGCTCTTGGCTATTGGCTCGATCGCCGGCCGTTGCTCTCGAATGAATCTGGAGTAAATAAATCTTTGAGAGAGATAAACGTCGAAATCAATAAGCTTTGAGATAAACGAGCGGTGGGATAGATAAGCTCTGGCGTGGAGCCCCAACTAGCGACCAATGAAGCCCCAACAAGGAACCATAACTCACCAAAACTTTGAACTCCCACACACCCTAAAACCGTGTTTACACGGTGGATCAGGAAAAGCTTCAAGAACTTAAGGTTTTTCTGAGGTCACCCCTTCATACAACACTCTATACGACTTCCCGGATAGTGCCCAATGACGCTCGTCACATCAGGGGAGTAGAAACGGAAAATCTACTGATTTACCGGATCTTTACGGACTGGGGAGGCAATTTACAGAGTCAATCCGAAAATGTTTTACCCTTCCCTAAACCAAATCTGGGTGTCTGCGGAGGCGTCCTCGGTTTCATCCTCAAAGCCCTGCATCAGGCGCTCAAAGGACGCCCCTGGAATAACTTGAGGCCGCTCTTCTCGGAGCAGCGCAATTTCAGGTACCTGCTTGAGGGCCTCGAGGGCTTCACGGGCCGAGCCGTAGCGCTCGGTATAGTCAACGCGCACCAGGCGGCAGATAAAGTCTTGGAGCGCTTCGCTAATCAGGGCGGCCCGATGAGTCCAGCAAATTTCGCCGTCTGCGTCGTGCTGGAACTGCCGAGGAATGAGGCCGGTTAGGGCCTCGATCGCAGTGACCCCCAGGGAGTAGAGGTCGCTGGTGAAATTCGGCTTACCTGCAATTTGCTCGCGGGAAATGTAGCCCTGGGTGCCGATGGCAATGGTGAGCTGCTGGGTAGAATTGTCGGTTTGGAGGCGATCCGAGAGTTTTTTGGCGACGCCGAAGTCAATCAGGACAAACAGACCATCGTGCATGCGCCGAATGATGTTGTGGGGCTTAATGTCCCGATGAATAATTTGATGGGCATGGACAAACTCCAGCACTGACAACAGGTCATAGAGCAGCTGGATAATCGCATAGAGCGGTAGCCGAGCCTTGCTCGTCAGTTCGGTGTGGAGAGATTGCCCTTCGATCAGTTCTTGGACGAGGTAAAACTCGTACTCCTCTTCAAAAGAGGCCAGCAGCAGGGGAATTTGAGGGTGTTGGCCCAGTCGTTCTAGGGTTTCTGCTTCGAGTTTGAAGAGCCGACGCACCAGCTCAATTTTGCTAGGCTTGCCCTGGAGAAGCTTGAGTTGCTTGACGACGCAGGTTGGGCTGCCGGGTCGGTGGGTGTCTCGGGCAACGTAGGTTTCGCTGAAGCCGCCGGTTCCGAGCACCTGGGTGATCTGGTAGCGACCGGTCAGGATTTTGCCGATCATTTCGGCTTCCCGCTCTAGCAAGATATCGATGAGATCTGGCTCTTTGCTAATGATTCCTCGGATGGCGGGGACTGAGGCGTTGGCCTTGAGCGCCTGACGAAGCCGTTGCTTACTCTTTTGCTCTTGGAGCAAACCCCAGAAAAACTGGGAAATGCCCATGGTACTGAGACCCAATACGGGGAGAATGACGGGGAGAATCGTTTGGCCCCAGGTGAACATCGCGAAGCTGCCTAGGCCCCAGGCGGCGGCGGCTCCCAGGCCTCGACCCAGGCCAACAAGGGGAGGCTTCGAGGGTTGAATGGCCCACGTTCCGGCGAACATGACGACCAAAACCAGCAGCCCCCGTAGGAGCCAAGCTCGGGCGAAGGGATCGGCGATCGCCCGACCCTCCTGCAAGGTGGCGATCGCATTGGCCTGAATCTCCACTCCAAACAGCTGTTCACCATAAATACCGGTGTGACCAAAGGGCACAGGATGAAAGTCTTGCTGTAGGGGATCCGTGGAACCAATCAGGACAATTTTGTCCCTGAACTGATCTTTGAACCGCTCGGCGGATTTCTCCTGGAAGGCCCCATCCTCCAGGGGAGTGCCGTTCCAGTTCTTGGAGTCCAACACTTTCCAGAAGGGAATCTGGGGAAAGCTGCGGTTGGGGCCGTAGAAAAAAATGTTTTCTCGCCGGGACAACGACGCCCGATCCTGGGGAGCTGCCTGGACATCGGCGGAGGGATCTGTCTGGGCAGCGGCTGCCTGTAAGGTCGCTCGGGCAAAGGATTTGGGGCGCTCGCCATCTTCGAGCAATAGTCCGAATAGGCTGTCTTGCCGCACAAGCTCATCAACAAAGATCTCACCAAAGCGATGGATCTTGCCATTGGGTTCTAGCGCCAGATTGATAAAGCCAGTGACTGCGCCAGCAGAGCGAAAACTCGGTTGCGGCATGTCTCGCTGGTAGAGGCTGCCCTGGGCGAGATCTTCGGTTGTGACAAATTGCTCAGCTAAAACCACGCGACCAGGGTAGCGCTCGAGCACGGCCCTAAGGGCTTGGTCGTCTGCATCGCCGTAGCTGCTGGGCGACGACAACACCACATCCACCGCCACAACCTTGGCCCCCGCCGTGAGCAAACGCTCGATCACGCGGGCATAGGCAAGACGCTTCCAGGGCCAAGACTGGATCGGCTCCAGTTCAGCAAATTCCACGGGATCTTGCTGGTAAATGCCCGCTTGCCCCAAGGTGGTATCGTCGATGGTGACGAGGGCAATATTGTTGGGCGGGGTCACGGGGCCACGCAGTTCGAAAAAGAGGGTCTGGGCGTTGCGCTCGAGAATCTGCACCAGGGTGGGATTGAGAACGGCGATCGCCCCTGCTGCCACTGCCCCCAGACTCGCGATCGCATTTCTCCGGCCAAAGGACTGAATCCAGCGCGGCAACGGCTGCAAGCGGTGTGGCGAGGCAGAGGCGATCGCCCGGAAGGGTTTGGCCTGGGTCAGCTCAGCCGTTTCTATCTCGTTGGAATCCTGTTGTCCGGTGGTCCGCTGAATTCGGCTCATGTCCCCACCTTGCTCATGTCTCCACCTGGATTGAGTCGCCTTGAATCGCTTTGCTTGAATCGGTTTTATTCTAAGCTGTTGTTCTGTTTTCTTGTGGATTGAACGTACGTAACACCATGGCGGGACATAGTAAGTGGGCCAATATTAAACGCCAAAAGGCAGTGGTTGATTCCAAGCGTAGCAAGATTTTCACCAAGATTGCTCGGGATATTATCGTGGCAGCTCGGACAGGGTTGCCAGATCCAGAAGGCAACTTCCAGTTACGGTCAGCGATTGACAAAGCCAAGGCGGCGGGGATTCCGAGTGAGAACATTGAGCGGGCGATCGCCAAGGGCGCAGGCACCTACGAGGGGAGCAATCGCCTAGAGTCAATTCGCTACGAAGGCTATGGCCCAGGCGGCGTGGCCGTCCTGATCGAAGCGCTCACGGATAAGCGCACCCGAACCGCAGCGGATTTGCGTCTAGCCTTCAGCAAAAATGGCGGTAATTTGGGGGAAACGGGCTGCGTCAGCTGGATGTTTGAGCAGAAGGGGGTTGCGATCGTTGCGGGAGAAGTTGATGAGGAAGCCCTATTGGAGGTGTCTTTGGAGGGGGGGGCGGAGTCCTACGAGCTGATTGACGATGCAGAGTCTCCGGGGGTAGAGGTGTTCACCGAAATTGAAAATTTGGAACTGCTCAGCAATACGCTTAAGGCTCGTGGCTACGGGGTGCGAGAGGTCGAATTGCGCTGGATTCCGGGCAATTTTGTTGAGGTGATGGATCTGGAGCAGGCTCAACAGGTGCTGAGGCTGATGGATGTACTGGAAGATTTGGATGATGTCCAGACGGTGACAGCCAATTTTGAAATCCCGGAACCGGTGTTGGCGGAGGTGATGGCTTAGGAACGCGGATGAAATGAGACCGAATTGGAAGGGCACCTAGGCCTATGGAATTGCGGCATTTACGCTACTTTGTGGCAGTGGCTGAGGAGCTGCACTTTGGTCGGGCAGCAGAGCGGCTGCACATGGCCCAGCCGCCCCTGAGTCAACAGATCAAGCAGCTTGAGGAAGAGTTGGGCTTCCAACTGTTTTATCGTACCAAGCGCTCAGTGCGGTTGACGGTAGCGGGCGATCGCTTCTTGCTCGATACCTACGCCATTTTCCAGCGTCTCGACCAGGCCGTTGAAGCGGGACGCCGGATCAGTCGGGGCGAACAAGGCCAGCTGGTCATTGGTTTTGTCAGTTCGGCGGCCTACAGTGTTTTGCCCTTGATTTTGCGGCGGTTTCGGGCTGACTTTCCGGCGATCGCCCTCACCCTCCAAGAGCTCACCACCAATGTGCAGCTGCAACAGTTGCAAGACAACCGTTTAGACGTTGGCTTTGTGCGACCTCCCCTAGAAACAACGGCGGTGAAGCGGTTGTCTTGCCAACCGATTTTGAAAGAGCCCTTTATGGTGGCGCTGGCCGAGGGTCACCGCTTGGCTGGGCAAGAGCAGGTGGCGATCGCAGACCTGGCCTCAGAATCTTTTATTATTTTCCGCGATCGCGCGCACCGGGCCTGTACGACCAAATCATCAGCCTCTGCCAACAGGGCAACTTTAGCCCTCGGGTGGTGCAGGAGGCGGTGCAAATGCAAACGATTGTCAGCCTGGTCGCTGCGGGCATTGGAGTCGCGCTGGTGCCGCAATCGCTCAACAATTTGCAGCGAGTGGGGGTGGTCTATCGACCTTTAATCGAATCGACACCCCAAGCGGCGATCGCCCTGGTCTGGCGCACCGCCGATCGCTCCCCCACCGTCCAGCATTTTCTGGAAACTTCCATTCAGACGGTTCCTTGACGCTCATCCACCCAATCGCTAGGCGATATGGATGGAGATTCTTGTTTCACAGACTCTTAGCTAGGTGGCAGCACATTCATGCCGCCACCCCCGCTAGACCGTCTCCACAAGCCTTTTCTTGAACCGTTCGCCCCACGGCCCTTTGTTTGATGACAATCGCACTCGCAATATCCCGAGGCATTGATGACCCGCAATGGGGACAATGATGCCAACGGTCAGAAAGCGTCTTTTTGACAGCATGACCACAATCTGGACACTCTTGGGAAGTCCCACGGGCATCCACTTTCAAACACCCCTTCCCCCGCTTGAAACAAACCCAGGGCAATATCTGATTGAGGAATTGACCCAATCCAGCATCGAGCATGTGTTTGCCAAGAAAACCACGGGACAAACCCACCAGATTTAGGCTCTCCACCACAATCACATCGCCCCGGTCACAGAGCAAATGCGCAATCTTGAAGTGGAAATCCTTGCGGGTATTACCAATTCGTTCATGCAGTTTTGCGATTTTGAGCTGAAGCTTTCTCCAGTTCTTCGAACCCAGCACCTTTTTCTTTAACCGGCGTTGCAGCAATTTCAGCTCGCTTTGCAGGTCACAGAAAAACCGAGGACGATGAACTTGCAAGCCATCAGAGGCCGACAGGAAATATTCCAACCCGACATCGACGCCAATAAACTGACCCACCAACGGCACATCGGGTATGGATAACTCTGCCTGAAAACAGAGCATCACGTAAAACCCTGAGGCCCGCTTCACTATCCTGGCCTGCTTGACCTCAAACCCATCGGGATAAGGCCGAGACTGCCGAATCTTGACGATGCCGAGACTGGGTAGTTTTACCCATCCCTCACCTAACGGATTCTTTCCCAACTGAGGAAACACAAACGACTTCATTTGCCCTGGCTTCTTGAACCGAGGAAAACCAAATCCACGCTCTGAGCGGTCTTTGAACGCCTTCTCCAAGGTCTTCAGCACTTGCTGAAGGGATTGAGCATTGACCGTCTTGAGGTCAGGATTGGCTTGCTTGGCTTGGGTGAGGGATTTGCACTGGTGAACAAAACCAGGATAGGGAGAATCCGCTGCCATGATGTACTCTCCCCGCATCGAGCAGGTGTTGACGGAACACTTCCGTGAAGCAATCCAGTCTTTGCGCTCTCTCAGGGCATAATTCCAAACCCTTCGGCAGACATCCAAGCTGTTTTCTAGCTCCTCAATCTGCTGAGCGGTTGGCTTCAGCTTGTACTCATAGGTCAGGTTCAGCCGTCAAAGTTGGTGAACAACTTTGACGGCCAGGGTTAACTATCCCCTGGGCCGCAAAACCTGAGCAGCTGGTAAGTTGCCAACCCCAACGAATGACGCTTCAAAGTGGCGTTCACCGTCCTGGCCGCGCATTAGAGCATAGTCGGCGAACAAGACTTCCTCATCGCCGAACCAGCCCAACTCGACCGCCATCTTCAAGAATGGGCCGGGTATTTCGTGGGGGCATGTGAACTGACCATCTGCATTTCGTTCGTTGAACGGAACATCTCGGCCAAGCTGGGCCGAGCAGTGTGGGCAGATATATTCCTGCCCATTGAGGATTGACCCAGTCGATACATCTTCAACCTGCCGTCGCTTAAGCGACTGGATTAGTCCCTCTTCTGTCGCTGGGATCGCGGCCTGCAGATAGACCTGCAACCATCCATCCTTCTTTAGGATTGCCTTATTTAACTGGGTATTCCCAAGGGCGTTGATGATGCCTTCTGGGGCTGTCGCCTGCTGTATCAAGACGCTTCTCACGAAGAACCCCTTTGTCCCTTCAATCGAATAGGAGTTGTGATCAACCATCAACGATCGGCCGGGGTATTGATCGACCATGAGGCCCAGGACGCTTCGATGCCAGGAGCAGCTCCATGAGGACCAGATCAGGTTGTCCGACGCAAGCATTGGCACCATGTACCACTCAGTAACATCCCAATCAAAGCCCGTATGACCTTTAATCTCTTGCAGATCTGCGTCGGTTGGACTGCCCCAGTAAAAGCCTTCTATATCGGTCTTTATTCTCGAGATTGCAGGTCGTTCCTCGGCTTCAATAATCATCAAGCTCATTTGACTTGCTCCATCCGGCTTGTTCTTGTTGTTCTTGTTTGCATTGATCCATCCATGGCGGCGATCGAGCAGGCTATTAGTAGGCTGCTCGTCAGCCAAATCGAACTCCTTCCAACAGCGACAGCGTGATTTGCACGCGCAATCGGTGCCAGGGGTTGGCAGTTCGCCAATCGGAACCCAACCTCGGTCGGCGTAGATCACGCAATCGGCGCAGGGCTTGCCACCGGCTGCCAAGAGCCGCCTTTCCCACTGGTATCCCTCTTGCTTGTGCGATCGCTCCCTGGCTCGTTCGTATGTTGTCCAGGTGTTTTCGTAGTACAAGTCTAGCCTTGCCCGGATCTGTGCCTCGCTCAATTCCCCGGCTTCGATCGCCTGGGCAAATTGCCGGAGGTATCCATACTCTGCCTTTAACCTGGCCCCGATTGCGCCATACTCAGCCGCGTCCAGCCGCGCGTGGCCACCAAAGCCAAGGGCGTGCATATTGATGTGCGCTGGACGAAGATGGCTTGCCGTCTCCGTGAGCCAGTCGGCTGTGCTGATTTTTTGGTCAATGAGTCGATCTAGGATTTTTTGACCAGCGGCTTTCTGTTGGGATTGATAATCATTGGTGAGCCGATGAATTGCTTCATAACTGACAAAACCTGCCCTTTGCGATCGCCGCTGGTGTAGCGGTAGCGCTGCGTGCCTTTTTCAAACGCAAAAGTAGGAGCCACTACTCCGATTCCTCCGCCGCAAGCAACTGAGAAAAATCTTCATCTGGCGGGTCACTTTCCCAGTCCTCAGCTGCTGCATCGGCGGCACTCTCATTGGCAGGGTTTTGATCGACCAACTCTGAGACTGTGGGTAACTCGCCTGCCTTGTTCGCCCTAAAGTTGGCCACGTTGAGCGTCTCCGCTGATCACTTCGTCGATGATGCTCGCAGCATTGTGGTAGTCGGCAAGACCTTGAAGCTGATTGTCTAATCGATTGATACGGCTTTCGGCGCGTGCGCTCTCCGCCGCCATGTTCTCAGATTCCATTCCGGTCACCAACCATTTACCCCAAGCGACCTCAAACTGCCCATGCTCCCGGTAGAAGTCGTAGCCCCGGCGAAGAACAATTTCCAGAGAGACCGCCCATCTAATCTGAGCCCCGACCAATGACCGAAGCGCTGCAATTTTGCGGGCATAGGCAAGGGCTGGCTGGCCAGCTATTTCCTTGGCTGAATCTTGGGACTGCAGCCCGGCGAACAAATAACTCGGAACACCTGGGGGGATCATAAGGCTTTGATAACCTCGGAAGGCCTCAAGGATGGCCGCAATTGAGCGATCGCCCCCAGGAGCCCGCTCAACTTTCCCGCCGTTGGCCATGTACAAATCGGTCAGGATTCGTGACCCGCGCTCCTCCTCAATTCGCAGCCGATAGGCCTCAGCATCCTCTTCCGTTGTGTTCACACCAAAAGTATGAACCCAAGGTGCCGTACCATTGGCCCTCAGCACATCGAGCAGATCCTCTGCCACCGACTGCAGTGGTCGCCAAGCCTGATCGACCTGGGGCTGCAGCAATGGTGTGCCCAGGATGCCGCGCTGCTGGTGACTGACTTGCAGGACTTTCCACCAAGGTATTTCAATCTTAGGTTCGCTCGCTTCAGAGTACCGCCCCGTGCGGATAACATAATTGTCGAGCTTCCCAAGGGCATCAGTTACAGGAAAAACCTGGAGCGATGGGATATCCACCAGCCCTGTGATGCCGTAGGTGTTGCCGTCTTTGCTGATTTCCAACTCAGCAAACCCATCACCAAAAAAGAGGGCGGAACGCAGCAATGACCGCATACGATCGCCGCCCAATATGTAATCCTTGCCGTTCAATCGAGCCGCTAAGTCTCGGCCGATTGCCAACGTGTCGGGATGGGTTTTTACCCCGTCATCGGTGCCGTCTTTGGTCGGGCTGAGGTGCCAAGACGAAGTCTCGCCCCCCAGTTGTTGGAACGGATCTGATGACAGGAATTCAACAACACCGATGGCTTCGCGGCTCCATGCCGCCATCTTGCACAATTCTTCAGTCAACTCGCGATCGCCCAAGATTAGCCGGACAATTGGCTCGTCGTGGGGCTGATTTCTCCGAACAATCCTCCGGCTTTGACCGCCAATCCGATGCAACGCCCCATCCCCAGAGGCGTTAGCCTTGGCGGGTGAAATCAGCTCTCTGAGACGGGTAAATAGTGACGGGGGTCTGGCCATAGGGTTGCTCGAAGAAAGACTCTAGGGGCTGGTTCAGGGTTCGCGCGATCCAGAACAACTCGATCGCAGTCACACTGCCCTTGGCCTCAATTGCGGCAATTCTGCGACGCTCGATCGATCGCGAACTGCCCAGTCGGGCTGTCATTAACCGAGACAAGTCAGAGAATCCACGAAGACCATGGGCCTCCCGAATCTCTCTAACTCTAGCGCCAAGCTTGGGGGCTTCAGACCTCCACGGGCGGGCAAAACGCTGCCTTTGTGGCGAACGGACACCTAGATCTACCATTTGTCACAAATATGTCCATCGAGTGGAGCCTTAATAGTACCAACAGCCAAGTTTGATCGGTATGTTTTGGCTAGATCTATTGGAGAAAACAATGGCCAAGGCATTATCCGAGGCGGCTTTATTGGGCGGCCAAGTTATTCTAAAAAGTGGCAGTGTCAGCAAAGCACCGAAGAATGGCTTTGGCGCGAACGCTCTTATTGTGACTCAAGAGGTGGAACCATCACCTCAGCCCACCACGCCAGCATCTTCAGCATCTTCAGCTTCTCCGCCTCATTCTGCTGTAGATGTTGAGGCAATTGTCCAGGCTGCGCTAGGGCCGCTCATGGAAGCGATCGGGCGCAAGGACGCAGAGCTAGAGGCTGCTCGCCAACAAAATCAGGCCGCGACGGAAGCGACGGCGGCGGCGGAACAAAGGCTTGCCGAGGCGGTTGCCAGTGGCAAGGAGAAAGATCTCGAATTGGCACAGACGCAATCCGCATTAGAAAAGACTCAATCAGATGCCAAGACCTTGGAAGACTTAGGCAAACTAATCGGCAAAACCGGAATGACTGCTACCCCCGTGCGTGTCGAAGTGTTGGGCGAAGGCTCTGCTGAGTCGCGGCAATATGAGCAGCTTCTCAAGCATGCCAACTCGACAATGGTTGAGTTTGGCGATCGCTTTCATCGACAATATGATGGTCGCGCAGCGCGGGAGTATCTCCATAACAATCGCCAAAAGGTTCGCGAAGGCTTAGAAGCCGTGATGAAGGGAGCTGGCTTCCTCCAAGGCGCTGGCGGCACGGTCGTCACGAACGCCCCGACCGATATCACCGACGTCCTTTCCACGTCCTTCAAGTACTTGAGCGAGTGGGTCCGCATCCCTTCAGATGGCGATCTAATCTATAGAGATTTTGCTCGCTTTCACTCCGTCCCTGGTGTCGCCCCACGGCTACAAGGCGCTGTGCCGAGTTATCCCTTCCTGCCTGGGCCAACCACGATTTCCGATCGCGTCCTGACGCCCGTGACACCGATCGACCCGAACAGTAACCCTGTCACCGAGCTAAACGTTCCCGTCACAATCCTTGAACTGGGCCTTGGTAAAAACGCTGCGAATGCGGCGATCGCGCTAACGCGGATTGTCCAAGCATTCAGCATGACGGACTTAGAAAAGATCGTTCAGCAGAACCTAGGCCGGGATTACCAACGGACTGTCGACCTGATCATCCGGTCGGTCTGGTTTGGTTCTAACACGACTTTCTACAACAACCGAAACGAGCTGGCCTCACTGCCTAGTGCCTTGGCGGCTGGGGCCATTGGCACAGCATCTAGGGGGTTCCTTCGCTCTCTATTCGCGCAAATGCGAACTAGCCGCATCCCGACCTACAGCGGTGGGCTATTCGTCCTTGTCCTCACCCCAAACCAACTCAAGTACCTGGTTGCCGACATTGAGAGAAATCAGCGCTGGGTTGAGCCAACAACCGATCAGCTCGAGACAGTTTCTCGAATCCTTCGGGTAGACCCTGGTGCCGAGTATGGCGGGCCAGTCTCTGGGTTCAAAGGGATCCTGGATGGATTCATGCTTTTTGAGCAGAACATTCACTCTGTTGGCGCACCTGGTACCGAGGGCGTCCAAAACGAGACTCTAGGGGTTGGCGCTCGCGTTACCGAGACTTGCTTCGCGGCTGGGGCTGACACTGTCTGCTGGGCAACGGCGCTGCCGGTCGAAATTATCCCTGACGAAGTAACTGACTTCCGCCGTCGGAGTCGCTTTGTCTGGTACAGCCACGAAAACGCAGCTGATCTGAATGTCAACGCGGTGCTGTCAACAGGCCAAGAGCGCCGGGTAATCAAGATCAACTTCACTCGCACCGCTGTTTAGCGATCGCAGGCAACCTAGTACAACTGTGAAACAGTGGAGAAACAGCGGTGGCGAAATCAAAGTCCGAAGTTATGGTTAACGAAGGTAGCGTCGCGAACGACTCAACCCCCGAGGTATCACCTGCACCCACCTATCCGACCGGCTCGTACAGGGCTAACGGAATCCCATTCTGCTCTGCGTGCGGAGAGTGCGATCGAGTTGACGCCTATAACGATCCGCTCTGTCCTGTGAGTGATCCTGCTTGCGAGCGTTGGGGGCCAGCAAATGGCGATCGACCCGCGAGTTAGCACCGATGGTGAGCTGTGGCGTCTTGAGATGCTCCGGCTCACCGACACTTGCGCCACCCTGCTAAATGGCGGGGTGGCACCTGGCGGAGGCGGAGCCCCGCTGGACGCTGCCGCGATCACTGCTGGCATCGACGCCAGTGGCGATATTGCCGAAATTTTGCGAATCCTAAAAAATGCGCAAATTTTCACCCCGGTACTCTATACCGACACCGTTGGGACAATTTTCAGCCCCGAGATTACGCTCAATCCGGACACAGGCGCATTTGTTCGCAGTTACCGAACCTTCCCCGGTGGTGCCCCCTATGCGCCCCAGGGGGCACCTACGCCGGTCGGCAGCGTGACGGCGGAACCGCTATCGGTTGAATTGCTCCAGCAATTCCGGCGGATCTCAGATGGGGCCGAAATGTTCGGCAGCTATAAGTCCGTAGACCAAACTATTTTGCCGTACCTAGGTACTCAGCCCATTGATGCTACTGGGTGGGTGCCGGTGCCGCCAAATGTTCCGCCAAGCGCACTTAAAGTCGCGCGGCTGGAGCTGCCCAGCAATGCTGCAGTCGTTGCCGCCGGTGCTCAGATTTCGATCTCTGGGCCAAACCTAGGGATGTTTTTTGAGGGTAGTCCGGCTATCACCCTTGGGGTCGATTCATCCGCTTTTGCTCTTCGATATCCGGCGCAATTGCGCATCACGATCGCGGGCATTTTGGCCGATGAAAACGAATTAAATTGGATGTCTCCGACTACCTTCTCTTACGCTCAAGAGATTTGGCCAGGGACAGATATTGTGATCGAGTATCAGGAGATTGTTTAAGTGGCACAGACGACACAGATTAGTTTTGAGCCTGGATCCAACAGCCCGAACCTTGCCCATTTCCTGCGCAATGTAACCTATCAGCTTTCCCCTCCAATATCGTTTGTTGTTGTGACCGAAACGGAGCGACTCGCCATCCCGAGCGCGTCACTCACCGGCATGGCGATCGCCCCATTTAATGAAGCGATCAAGGCTGCGATTACAGACACCGTTCTACGATCGCTGACCGGCCCGGTCGTAGCTGCATTCCCGACATCGGCGCTAGGTGTTTCGGCAAACATCCCCGACGAAGAAGTCAGCACATGGACTTACGGGCGATCGCCGGTGACACTGCAAGACAATGGCGGGGCACTCCTGATCGGAGGCGCTCCCATCTTTGCCGTCGTGCGAACGCTCAATACTGTTTCACTCGGCACCGCACCCAACGGCAGCAACCTACAATGGATGTTTTGCTCTGAGAATAATGGAGAGCTGCAGCCGGTCCCTGTGCCCGCTGGCAATTACAGAGCGTCCGTGCCCACGATGGTGCAGGATCGACATCGAGGGTTAATCCGCTTCGCTGATGGATCGATCAGGGCAGACCCTCCAGCTGAAACGGTGGAGACGCACATCGACGAACTCCAGATCAAAGTGACCGGGACCCAATCGATCGCCGCTGGGTCGGCCATCTCAATTGTGAGTGGAGCGAGCGGGCTGGAATGGGCCAACCCGACAGGGCAAGCCTTTGATCTGTCCTCCTACTCTGACCTGACAGAGTTCGCGGCAGATGCGACCCTCCAAATTATCGTCGCTGGTCAAACGGCGATTAAGGGGGCTGTATCCCAAGCCGCCAATGGTGCCGCGGAAACATTTGTTGAACGTCTGACGCCATCCCAAATCAGGTTGTCGATCGACCTATTCCCTGGCTCCTATGTTCGATTGATTCGCCCACGGTTGGCCGCACTTGTTGCTCCTGCGATCTCGCTCCCCCCATTCACAGAGGCTATCCTCACGATTCCGATCGCAGACTCTTCACCGAGCACCATCTCGATCGCCTTCTCCCTAACCCCGACAACAGTTCCACGTTTCCTTGAAATGACATCAAGCAACGGCAGTCAGTTGCTCGAAATGCCAGCGTCAGGAGTACCAGCTGTCTTTACTGATGGCGGGACAAACCGCTCGGTTCGGGTTCTGACGGGAGGGAATACCGCCTCTGAAGCTGCGGCTCGTGTCTATTCGGCCAAAAGCTCGATATCTGGGATCATAGCCCCGCTACTGACCTATGGCGGCACGACCATTACAGACTATACCGAAGGAGATATCGCCATCACTGGCAGCGTCGTCTTCGGCCAAAATACCTCGACCCTCGCCCGCTTTGGTTCTGACGGCGCAGACACCTACTCGATCGACTGGAGCGATGGCACCATCAGCGGATGGGCTCCAAACACAGCGGGCGCTGGGCCATCGAACGGAGCGATCGCCAACATCCTTTACTACGACGGTCTTCGAACCCTCAACTTGTCCAACAACCTGCTAGGCTCCGCTGCGATCGCAGAATTGTTGACGCGCCTAAACCTATCGGCGTCAATCACAAATGCATCCGTAGTCCACGATTTGGTCGTGGATTTGAGCGGCAACCCTGGAGCTAACTCAATTGATCTGGCCGAATGGCCCGGACTTGCAAATCGCAACATTACGATCATCGGGACGACGCCTCCAGCGCCGCTGACTTATTCGGCTGTTTACGACGTTTTCGGCGTGTCTGGGTCTTTTCTCCCCATCGTGACCTATACCGGACTAGCGCCTCTCTCGGCTCGGTGGGCCGTCTACGACAGTCTGAGCATCCCCGCGCCAGGCGCAGTCCCTGTTGGCGTTTTCCCCGTGGGCGGCAGCGGGTTGCCGACACTGGTCTCGATCACTGGCTCAAAATATGTCCGGCTCGAGATCGAATCCTCCGCCTATGACGCCGATCGCGCACGGATAACCGGTATCGACCTCGGAGCCCTGACGACAGGCGCTGCCGTATTCCGGGCGATCGGGGCGAACCACGTCACAACGCCTTTCCTTCAGGTATTTGCCGCGAACGGCATCCAAGATTCAACGACTCCATTCACGGGCTTCTCGCCTAATGGTAGTGACCCTGGGGTGAGAATCTTTGAGCTTGTCGGCGGATCCGTTGAGGGCTTCCAGGATTTGACCGGGCTGAACGGCGCAACGGATCTAGAACGATTGACTTTCCGCAACACGCAACTATCTCAGGCCAATATTGAGGCACTTTTGAGTGCGCTGAACGCACCGGACAACGCGGTGTCGGGCGCGGTCATTGACCTTACTGAAAACCCAGGATCTGCTTCGATCGACATGAACAGTTACCCAAGCATTGCGGCCAGGGGGAATACGGTGCTGCTGCTAAATGCTCCACCCATCGATATCCTCACGTACCGCGTGAAAGACGGAGTTGGCCCCGTCAATTCGCCGACCCTGACCCTGACCGGCCCAGGGGCTCTATTGGCGGCTTGGATACTGGAGGATGGCAGCGGCGCGCAAATCAGCTCCACACCGGCAGCCGCAACAGGGGCAATCGTCTCTCTTGGTGGCGGAGGTGTCCCCAGCCGCAGGCTTAGATTGGTTGTTGGCGGGGCAACGCCGACGGCGACCGCAGCAGCTCAAGCCGCCCGAGTGACTGAACTCGTGGGGGACTCGACCAACGCGATCGCAGGCCTTTTTGATATCACCGGAGCGTTCGTACCCGTGATCACAGTCCCAAGAACTCTGCCAAACCTTGGGGCATTTTACTCGCAGGAGTGCTCAGCGACGACATTTTACTTCTCCGGGTCATCGACAGTCAGTACGATCGATGCCAGCAGTGGCACCATCTCCGATCTATCTGCGGTGACAACAACCAGCGGACTACTGGCCATGAGCGGACTGCGGGTCTTAGACCTCAGCAGCAACAATCTAGACATATCTGCGCTTAGCCTGCTGCTGAGCGCCCTCGTCTTGGAGCAGTCGTTGGTAAGCGATCTTGCCCTGAATATCTCGGGCAACCCTGGGGCGGCCCCAGGACAGCTAACGATCTCGCCGACGCTGCAGGCTCAGCTTGATGGGCAAAACATTGTCGTTACCGCAGGAGGCGTGCTTTAGGTGGCTCAAGAGAACCAAATCCAATCACTGCCGTGGAAATTCGCAACCAGTGGAAGCCTGTACCTAAATGCCGACACCAGAGTTAAGCTCTTGGGAGGCGACATCGTACTCCCGCCATATCCTCGCGACGGTCGCACAATAACCGTGCAAATCATCACGGCGAACCTCCACCAGGTCGCGTCCGAAATTCGGGTGGCCACGCTACCGGCTGGGCAAACTGTCGGGGCTGGCCAGCCGGGTGGCACCGCCTCTAACGTTTTTTTGCTGGAAGCGGCCAGTGAGGCACAAGCTTCAGAAATGGTCGGCATGGAATTGGTCTTCAGCTATTCGTCTGCCAGCAATAACTGGTATGTCGTCCCGAATCAATCAAGCGGCTCATTCGCCGCGATCGCCAGTTACGTCCCGACCGTTTTTGCGGGGCTGGTTGTCGTTGTTGATGGCGCAGGGCAGGGTGACGGTCTTTATCGGTGGAGGGCGTCTACGTCTTCCTACGTGCTCGTGGGCGGGCAATAGGGGGGCTTGTGGCCAATTCGATTCTTGATCTCCTGAACCTAACTTCGTCCGGCGGGCTCACACAATCCCAGATCAATGTATCGATCATGGAAAAGATCGCTGCCGCGATCGCTACCAACGACATAGCCGCTGGCGAACACGTCCACAATATCGATGAAATTACGGACGATGGGTTCGACCCCGTCCAATCCTACCAAGTAGCCCTGGAGGGCACACCATGACATTTATCTCTAAAATCAACGCCCTCTGCGCAGCTGTCGGGGCAGAGGATAGAGCCCTAAGGATCCTTATCAATGGCGGCAGCGAAGACTTGAGCGCTCTGACGACGACAGCCAAAACAACCCTCGTCGCGGCGATCAACGAACTCGCAGCTTCCGGTGGCGGGGGGGTGGTGCGGCAATTAGTGACACCACCACCACCACCACCACCGTCTGGTCGTCCAGCAAAACAAACAGCCAGATTATCGCCGCAATTGAAGCCCTCGTCGATGCAGCGCCAACAACGCTGGACACTTTGGCCGAGATGGCTGCGCGATTTGCTTCCGAGGAGACGGCAGATTCTAGCGCCTTTGCCGCAATCAATACGGCACTGGCCGATCGCGTTGCTTATACCGCGACGACGACGACGAGCGAACAGAAGGCGATCGCCAGAACCAATATCGGGGCCGTCGCTGCTGCCGATATTGGCGACACGTCTACCTTCGACCCAGTCGCTGCCTTTAATCTGGCGCTGACAGGGGGGCCTAACTAGATGCCCTTGCCCTTACTCTCCAGTATCGAAGATTTTTTCGCCAAGGTAGGCGAACGACTTGCTGGGATTGAAGCCGCTAAAGGTGTTTTAGCGACAAATGTTTTCCCCGTCAGTCCACTCCCTTGGCAAAGGGTTGTTCGTATTGATAATGGGGATGAGTTCTATTGGGATTCAGTCCGGGGGAAATGGTTGGGAACGGCACTGGGGCAACTACTTTTTTCTGGCGCAACGGTGAACAATAACACATTTTTAGCCATCAGCAGAGCGCCATCGTCCGAGCCAGGGATACGAATCCCATACCCGATCACAATTTGCGAAATGCACGGGAATAGCGTTTCAACAGGCACCTACAATTTCGAGCTATTGGTGGGAGGAGTGACCTACCTATGGTCGGAGCGCCGTCGCCAGGAGCTAGCCTCAGCCTCAGTCTGGATGTGCCAGCAATGGCCGAGATTAAAACCAGGATTTCCAACGCCAGCGAGAGCAAGACCAGTGTCAAAGCATTTATCCGCTACCGCAGGCGAGGAGAATAGACATTGCCTATCATTGACTCAATTAATGACGCGATCAACTTGGTTGGAGCAAGCATCAGATCGGTAAGAACCTGGATAGCTGCGAACCCTCCGACTGCTGTCAGCTCTGGGGCTTCCTTCCCAACGTCTGGCACCCCTTACCAGCGATTCTGGAGAACCGATCGCCAAGACTTTTACTACTGGGACCCCATGCGAATGCTGTGGCTGAGCGAGGACGTCTACAATCTCACGTTTGTCGCTTCTGGCACGCAGGGAGCTAGCCCGTTCCTTGTCGGCGACGTGCAGGAGCCGCTAATGGTGCCATACTTTGGGGTGCGCGCAGTCGGTTGGTTTGTCGATACAGTCGCGACTACTGGGCAGCTGAGCCTTGCCATTGGGGCTACGACCCCGGACGATCAACTAAATCGCCCATCTGGATCTAGGTTTGGATTGGCGATCGCGGGGGCTTTCGCACAAGAGATTGCCGTGCTTGCCCCAAGTACAGACTTTACGGCAGCCGGTCGGCAGATTGCTTCAGTTTTTTATCGTCGAAGCTGATGAGCCTTGTTTCTTTGTTTAATGGTTTTGTTGATCAAGTTGCCGCCGAGGTGAGCGACTTGATCGCTGACTTTGCGGCGAACCGAGACATCTCACTCGGGACAACCTTCCCCGCTTCGCCCGCCCTGGGGCAAAGGTTTGTCCGAACCGACATCGGCGAGGAATTTGTGTGGGATGGTCGGGGGAAGTGGCTTAGCTCGGCTGGTCGCACTTTTACGTTTACTGGCTCACCAAGCGCCGCCAGGGGGTTTAAGCTCGACAATTCCGCCGAGACACCTTTAGCCACCGCTGGTGTTGTCCTTCCCTACTCTTGCACCGTTGTTCAGTATTTTATATCGACTGCTTTTGATGAAAACGGGGTTCTGGCGCTGAACAAAAACGGGGTATCGGTAGATACTCTGACAATGAACAGTTTCATCTTGCATTACAAGCTATCGACCAATATCGACTTTGAACAAGGCGATCGGCTGCTGGTCACACAGCAGTCGACGACAACTGGAACGTGGACGCGAGCTATTGTTTGTGTCCACGTTCGTCGTCGAGCTAGCTAGAATGGGGTTGACGCTCATCCATCCATATCGCCTAGCGATTGGGTGGATGAGCGTCAAGAGCACAATCGGTACAAAAACCAAGTGAAGATCACGCCGCGTGTCGAGCTGCATGAGCTGGAAGAAATCAAGCAGGCAGCCCGCGAAGCGGGGATGAGCTCTCATGCTTGGTGTCGGGCTGCGTTCAAACTCATGCTTGAAGTCCAACAAAAAACCGCGTGGCTCTAAGAGCTACGCGGTTTCTGTTTATCTTAAAGAAAACCCGAATTCCTCAAAATCTTTTAAGTGCTGGTCGCCAAACTTGTCACTTAAGGATTCCGACAGAGGAATCGGACACGTCGAACCCCGTGGGGTTCCCATAACCAAATGTTACACGTCGTCGCAACCGCTTCCTCTTGGCAAGAGAAAATCACCTTGCCAAGACCCCAAGGCAACGTTTATTTCGAGTTGTCCCACAAGATCGAAAAAGTGCTTAAGAACAGAAAAACAGTTTCCTTTGAAATTGCCCACAGTAACTTTCACAATATTTTGATGGGGGTCGCAGCTAGAGAGCGCCTCATGCCTGATCGACAAACTCGCTTTATCGAGCAAGAGCTAAGCGCATGGATGCCACACGCTGATGTGTTCTGGCGTGAACTGCAGCTCTTTGAAGCGGTCGCCCGCTTAGCCAGCAAAGCAAGTGTCGATCTGCCAGAAATATTGCGAGATGAACGCCAAGCATGGGGAAGGGCCTTTCTTCGCCACGTTGCCGCCCAGCATCAACCAAATTCTAAGAGCAAGGCGATCGCAGCTATTCGCAAAGATGCGGCAGCGCTCGCAGAAAGGAAAAGCATCGTCTCACCTGACCTAGAGCCCGAAGTGAGCTTGATGCTTCAGTACGCATTTATGTTGCTTCACTGGGACGAACGTGAATCAAGGCTGCCATCCTGGGAGCGCAAGAGTCGTGGAGAGATGCGGAAGGACTTAAAGCGGCAATTGAACGCCTACATCAGCTCTCTCAAAAGTTTGGCTACCTACCTAGACCGAAATCGAAACTTTGCATATCTCCGACTTGACCAATCTGGACAGATCTGTGCGCTTGGAGAGAAAAACAAGCTTGAACCCATCGCCTTTGCTGCAAAAAAGGAACAAAACTTCCGTAAACGGGGGGGGGACTAGTTTTTTGGTTTTGTCTTGGGTAAGAATGTCTTAAATCAAACCCCCGATTTCACTCTCCAAAGCTTGGCGGCGCGGAAGTGAAAACGAGGGCCCAAAAAAGAAGCACCGAACGGGGTGCAACACAACGATGCTATCAAAAATCTCAGAAGATTCAACCGCGAACGCCTGCACCACCCAGCCCGATACGGCTTTGTACGAGAATCTCGAACAAACCAATAATACAGCCCCTGTGAGACTTGTGGCAATCCCCCAGGGCGGGGGAGGGGGGGGGAGAGCACAGAAATTTCTTGTTTCCAGAATCGCTTCCTTCGGGAATGCATAGAGGGAAGCGCGATCGCGCCTGATCTTTTCCGAGCGGCGATCGAATTCACCGAAGGTGAGCGCGGCGGAGAGATTCACAGCCTGATTGGCTGGCACTATGCCAGATTTGGCCACCAGGTGCCCCATAGCTTTGGGGTATGTGCGATTTTCCGGAATGAAGATGGGACTTTTTCCAAGCTTAAGCCTGAGAATCCGATCGATCAGAAATATCTGGCTGAGAAGGGGAACGGGCAACCGGTTTACTTGCCGCCGGTCGATGACGCTACCAGGGCGGCGATCGCGCAACGAAACGGGATTGAAATCCCGATGAACCCCGCTTCGTTTTGGGATGCGATCGAAAACTCTAGATGCCCCATCACATTTGTAGAAGGCGAAAAAAAGACGCTCAGCCTTCTGTCGCAGGGCATCGTGGCGATTGGCATTAATGGCTGCCACGGGGGGCAATACACCAAGGATGGGCAAGGGAATAAGCTTTCCAAGCCGATCATCAATCCCCCGCTAAAGCGCTTTGTTCGCGGCGATCGCCCATTCACAATTTCGCTCGATCAAGATCGAGCGAGCAATAAAAAAGCCCGCAAGTCCGTGCGGCTGGGTCTTGGCCGCCTAGGCCAGGTGCTGATAGATAGCGGAGCAATCCCCAGCAATATTTCAATCCGGCAATGGGACGGCAACCTGGGTAAAGGCCCAGATGATCTGATTGCAGCCCATGGCGTTGATGCGTATCTGGCAGCAGATACCACGCTCTTTTCTATTTGGAAGCGCGGCGGCTTCAATGCCTATTTGCAGGGCAAGTATCCCGAAATTTTCGAGCTGAATCACAAGCCCGCGATCGAACTGAATCAGCGCTATCTCCCAGCGCTGGAGCTGCCCATCGGCGGGGGATTGATGGCAATCAGCAGCCCAATGGGCACAGGGAAAACGGAAGCCATGAAGGGGCTGATTCAGCAAGCCCGCGCCATCGATCCAGATTGCAGCATTGAGCTAATCGGCTATAGGAATTCCCTGGGCAAGCAATCAGCTCAGCGCTTGGGCTTGGATCATATCCATGATTTGCAGGGCTCCAGCTACGCTCAGAGCTATATCGATGCTTCCCAAGGGCTTGCCTATTGCCTAGATTCGCTTCATCGGCGGATTGGGGCGATTCAGAAGGCGATCGCCCAAGGCAGACGGGTGTTGCTTCTATTGGATGAAATTGATGCCTTGCTGAAGCATCTTTTCCTCGGCAGCACCCTGGGCAAGCGGCGGGGGGACATCGCCCTGATGTTGTGCGAGCTGCTCAAAGCCGTGATCGATGGCGGCGGGTGGGCTTTGGCGGGGGAGGCTGATTTGCTTTCGCTGCCGATTCAGTTTCTAGAGCAGGTCACCGGGCAAGCTGCCCAGGTGGTTGTGAATCGCTGGCAAGGGGCACCATGGCAGATTGAGGCACCGATTCCCCTCAACATGAAAATGGAGCCTTCCCCGGCCTTGATGGGCAAGGCGGCGATCGCCCGCATCCTATCCGAGCTGGAAGCAGGGCAGCGCGTCGCTGCCCCAACCGACAGCCAGCAATGGGGCGAAGTGTTGGAGCGGGCGGCCGCGGCTAGAGGTTTCTCGGTGCTGCGGCTCGACGGCAGCACCTCAGAAGAATCTTGGGCGCATGAGCTGATGAAAGCTCCAGATGCTTATCTGAAAGCCAATCCCACCAAGCTTTTCATCTATTCGCCCACGGCTGAATCTGGTTTGTCGGTCGCGGGGCAGCATTTTGATATCCAGATCGCCTATGGCTCTCACCTTGAGCACCGGGCGATCGCGCAACTCATGGGCAGAATCAGAGCTGATATCCCTCGCGTGATTTTCGCCCGCGAATTCAGCATCAGCGATGAATCCGGCAATGCGATGGATCCAGAGCAGCTATTGGCAGATTGGCGGCTCAACGCCCGCTACAGCGCGATATCGGCAAGGCTAGGGGATGATGCCCCATCGCTGGAGCTGGAGGGGTTGGCGGCGACGCTGCATCAATTTGCAGCCAAATATCAAGCCCGCGTCAATATCAGTAAAGCCAATTTGCGGAAGGGACTGCTGGAAGCGCTCAAGGCGGCAGGGCATGATATCGGCGAGGGCTATCAAGCCCCCATCGGCGATGCCCTTAAGGATGAGCTGAAGGGCATAAAAGAAGATCTAGAGATTGAGCGGGCTGAGGTATTCTCGCAGGCTGAAATTCTCGAATCGCTTGAAAAGGCTTATCGGATCGCCAGCAGCTCCAGCGCTAAAAAAGATGAGCGCATCCAAGCTGAAAAAACAATCTTGCTCGATCGCTACCCCGGCTTGCCCGCTGATGATGCCGATTTTGTGCTGCGAAATATCATCGAATCGCGCGGGAAAATGCTGAAAGCGCACACCAATTTATTCCTTGCCCAAAATCCTGAGGTTGCGGCGGCGATCGATAAACTCTGCTGGCGATCGCAAGCTGAAAGCAAGATCCTATGGCTCCCCTCAGTCTCTCGCGAGGCACCCAAGGCCACGCTGATTCAGCAAAGCGGCATTCTGGAGCTGCTGGAACTGGGAGAGCATCATGAGGATTCTCCTGAGGTGCAGCGGGTGAGGGCATTCGCGCTGAACTACCAGGCCGATATCAAGCGCGTGTTGGGCCTCTATTGCTCGGGATCCCACACCGGCATCCAGATCGCCCACAAGCTTGCCAAGCGGCTAGGCTTCAAGGCTTGCATTTTGAGAAAAGAAGGCGTCCGAGGTGATCAGACAAAAATCTGGGGATGGGATAGCGATGATGCCACCGAGAGCGATCGCGCCTCCATCCATGCCGCCCTATCCCGCAAATGGGCCGATTTGCTAGAAGGCATACAGGCAAAGGATTCTAGCCCCGTAGCCTCGATTTCTGATAAGGAAAATACCCTTACAAAAATCGAGGCTACCGCCACCAAACCCCCCATAAAGCAAGGCGGGCGGGCCAGGTGGCGCGGCCAAATTTGGGAGGTGCGGGCGGTGAATGGGGCGATCGCAACGTTGATCCATCCCGATGATTTTTGCGAGCTGCCCGAATCAGTGCCCTTGATCGAACTTGAGGCCGCCCAATGACCTCACCCACACCCGAAATCTACAAACCACTTGCTGAGTGGCCAGAACTTGCAGCGGCATTCGCCGAAGACCTCGCGAAATGCCGCACCCACACCGAAGCGCTGGAGCTGCTGGCGGGCCTCGACGCTGCTGACAAGCGGTTGATTTTCGCCGCTTGCTCTCCCCAGCTCCAGCGGCGGCTATGGAAGTTGAAACAGGAGGAGGCGATCGCCGCATGATTGAGCTGAAAATCGAGGGCTCCATCATCCCCAAAGCACGGCCCCGGTTTGCCGGTACCCGCGCCCACCTCCCCAAACGACCGGTATTGCAATCAGGGTGGTATTGGAATAGGTACAACTGAATCGCAATAGGTACGCTCGCCCCCCCTCCCAGATGGTTGGTACTGAAATCAGGGTGGTACTGAAATAGGTACAAACGAATCGCAATGGGTACAGCGCCAGGGTTGCGCGCTCAACTCAAAAGCTCAGCCAGCGCGCCTCGTTTGATTTGGGCGAATATTTGGCCTTTTCCTCAGGATGCAGAATCACGTCAGCAGGGCGATCGCCTTTTTTGAGCCATCGCCGAAAAGTGGTGATTGAGCCGCGCCAACCCCGGCGCTGGGCTTCCTCATAGGCTTCCCCAGTGGTGAGGAGGTCGGTGGGTGGGTCGGCTGGTGGTTTGGCGGGTTTTGGCGGGGTTGGGGTTGGGGTTGGTTTGGCGGCGATCGCCCCCGCCATCAGCCCGCGCTCAACTTTCCCAAGCGGCTTTCAATCTCCAGTAGGCGATCGCTCAATTCCCCAACCGCGATAGACTGCCCTCCCCCATCGGCTTCAATCTCCCCAGCGAGATAGCGATCGACTAGCAGCTTCAGGACAGCGCTGGCGTTGCTTTTCTGGCCAGCCTTTTCCTTAAAGGCGCTCCATTTTTCAGCATCAATCTTGAAGGTGGCGAGGGTTGTGCTCATTTCTAGACGCGGTATAGATATCTAGATAGAGTCTATACCGGGTCTAGCAACGGGTCTAGATTGCCAGAAAAGCCCCACTGCTTTTCTCAGGATTCAGATGAACGTACCCCATGGTGGTTCTAGGGTCGGCGTGACCCAGGGTTGCCTGAACTAAGGCTGTGGAAGCCCCACGCTCTAGGCTGTGCGAGGCGTGAGCATGGCGAAACCAGTGAGGAGATACGGGCTTGTCGATACCGGCCTCGTCAGCAGCCTTTTTCACGATGCGCAGAACCTGCTGACGGGTCAAGGCATTTCCTTTCCGTGATTTGAAAATCGGGCTTGAAATCGGTTCCACACCCCGCAAACTCGAAATTTCATCCCAAATCCCTCCTGACACAGCAACATGGCGAGTCTTGCCGCCTTTGCCGTAGATCGAAATCGTTACCCCGCCATCAGCCCGCTCAGAACAATCTGCCCAGGTGAGAGCGCAGACCTCAGAGACTCTCGCACCTAGGGCATAGAGAAGCTTGAGAAGTAGGCGATCGCGCTGTTGCCCACTGAATCCATGAATCAACCGGAGAATCTCCCCCTCGCTCAAAATCTTCTGAGCTAAGGCTTCTCTCCCTTTGGGTAGTTCCACAGGCTTACCCGCATTGACCGCCAGAACACCGAGGTTATGCCCATAGGTTAGGAGCGATCGCACTGCATTCAACTTGCGGCGCTGGGTACCCACTGCATACCCCTTGAGGCTGAGGGCATTGGCGAAATCTTGCATGTCGTTCAGCGTCACTTGCTGAAAAGGCTTCCCCCCAACAAACGCCTGGAAGCCTTCAATATCTTTCTGGTAAGCGGCGGCAGTATTCCCGCTTTTGCCGTGCAGCCACATCTCAATCAATTTCCGATCATCCTCAACCTTGGCGAGAGCAAACGAGGGGATCCCCGCATAGTTCATTTTAACTAAAGTCATCTCTTATCCCTGAATGTTCCATAACCGAACTTATGACAACATTATTTTAACGACTGTATCTATAATCTGTCTATACTCAATCTAGACCGTTGGGTTAGAATGGTATAGACGCTTATCTATACAAAGTATGTATCTTGAGGTAGCTGGAAATCGTGGCGGCGGGCCATCGTTGAGTGAGTTGCTGGCAACGATGGGCATCTCACCAAAAGTAGCGGGAAGCCCCTTCCTTCAGGTAGGGGAAGGATAGCGAGCGACCGCAGGGAGCAATAGCCTTCAATGCGTGTCAGGTCGTTTTTGATCCTGGATGTATTTCTTGAGAACCTCTAGCGGAGCCCCACCAACCGAGGACACGAAATAGCTGGGGCTCCACAAAGATTCCTTTGATGGTTTTGGTAGTCCAGCCTGTCCATACTTTCGGCTAGACACTCCTTTCAATGCATTTGTGATTTGGGAGACAGAAAACTTAGGAGGGTACTCAATCAAGGAATGCACATGGTCAGCCTCTCCATTGAACTCCAGTACCCGAAAGTCCATTTTTTCGGCCACAGATCTAAAGGCTTCCTCTATCAGCTTCAAACCTGCATCAGAAAAAACTTTTCTTCGATACTTTGTTACACAAATTAAATGGATCTTAAGATCCGAAACACTATGTCTTTCTTTTCTGAATTCTATTGTCATTTTCCACAGACCAACTTATGATGGAACAATGAAACAACGATACCGCTATAGATTCTATCCTACCACAGAACAACAGACCAATCTAGCTAAAGCGTTTGGTTGCTCTAGAGTTGTGTGGAATGATGCTTTGGCTTTGTGCAATCAATCCGACAAGCTTCCTAAAAATAGTGAGCTTCAAAAGATTTGCATTACAGAAGCTAAGAAAATAGATGAAAGAAGCTGGCTATCTGAAGTTTCGGTTACCCCGCTACAGCAATCCGTTGCAGACCTTGGAGTTGCTTTTTCTAATTTCTTCAGTTCAATGAAAGGGAAAAGAAAAGGCCCAAAAGTGAAAGCTCCAAGGTTTAAGAAAAAAAGTGGGAAGCAATCGATTCGATTTACTCGCAATTCATTTAGTTTCAAGGGAGAAAAGATATATCTTGCTAAGGTCGGCAACGTAAAAGTCCATTGGTCTAGGCTTCTACCTTCTGAGCCTTCGTCGGTAACGGTAATAAAAGATGCTTCTGAACGTTACTTTTTAAGTTTTGTTGTAGAAGTGAGCCCAGTACTTTTACCTGAATCTCCAAACTCAATTGGTATTGATTTAGGGATAACAACATTTGCGACCCTTTCTAATGGCGAAAAGATTGAGGCTCCTAAGCCATTAAAGAAAAACCTAAAGAAACTTGCCAGGCTCCAAAAAGAGTTGAGCAGGTGCCAAAAGGGATCCAATAGAAGAAAGGTAGCGAAGTTGAGAGTTGCCAAACTTCATTCCAGGATTGCAGACATTCGTAACGACTTTCTGCACAAACTAAGTACTAGATTGATTTTCGAGAACCAAGAGATCAATTTAGAAGACTTAAATGTATCCGGAATGGTCAAGAACAGAAAACTCTCTAAGGCGATATCCGATCTAGGGTGGAGAGCATTTAGAGTCATGCTAGAAGCTAAGGCTTTGATGTATGGGAGGGACGTAAACGTAATCTCTAGGTGGGAGCCAACATCTCAGACTTGTTCGGAGTGTGGCTTTAGGGGAGGTCGCAAAGAATTGAATATCAGAGAATGGGAATGCTTGAACTGTGGAGCACTCCATGATCGAGATATCAATGCTGCGATAAATATCAAGGTTGCCGGGGGACACTCGGAAACTAAAAACGGACGAAAGAGAGAACGGAAGACCTTATCTGATAAGGCGGTTCTTGTTGAGAGCGTCAATCCTGGGAACCCCGTTCAACTGTCTTTTCAGTTTTGCTGAGGTTCCCTGAATCCCCTTCCTTCAGGTAGGGGAGAATGTCAACAGACCGGGCTGAATATGCGCGGCAAGTTTGCGCGTCGATCGGGTCAGTTGACATCCTCCCCGGCGTGAACGCGCGGGGATTCTAAGAATCACTTCCTAGACCTTTCTGTTTCGTTGCAACTGCCTTCAGACTTATGCCTATCCGGTCTTACGTTCGCTCCACAGACTTTCACCG
>JAAUOP010000058.1 GCA_012034805.1 Synechococcales cyanobacterium CRU_2_2
CAGCGTCACAAGCTAGATTTACCGCCGTTGGATGAGCGGATGCTGCCCCATGATGACCCGAGGGGGCTGTCGCAGCCGATGATGTTGACCCATTTGGATTGGGGGACAGTGGATTTGACGGTGGGGACATCGGGAGAGCAAACGGCGATCGCCCCCGGCAACCTCATCGGCCAGTGGCAGGCCCATGGCCGCAACTACTTCCGCTACCAATCCCAGCCCAAAGACCGCGCTAAGTTTACAATCTACTCAGCCAAATATGCCACCTATCGTAACGACAATCACCGCGTTCCCATTGAAATTTACTATCACCCTGAGCATGACTACAACGTGGCACTCATTGCGGAGAACTTGGGAGAGGCACTGACATTTTACGAGAACAACTTTGGTCCTTATCCTTTTGAGCAAATCCGCGCCGTTGAACATGTCTATTACGATGGCATGGCTTTTTCTGAAGGGGGCACGGTTGGGATTCCTGAAGTGTTGTCCTGGAAGAGCGAAGCGAAAGGAGCGGGACGGGACAGCGTCATTGGATGGCCAACGTATCTGCTGGCCCATGCCTGGAGTGAGGACCAGATGATAGCAGCGGATGTGGAGGGTGGAATGACGCTGCGAGAAAGCATCAGCGCCTACATGAGTGCTCTCTACAACCGCTCGCGCCGGAGCGAGGCAGAGCAGGCGCGATACAAAAGGCAGTTTATGCGCGACTTTTTCCGCCAGCTCGGCAAGATTGATTTCCAGGAACCTGCGCTGGATGAGGTCTACAACGAGTTGCCGATCGCAAAGCACAAAGGCGGCATGATTTTAGAACTGATTGAGAGTTTGATTGGCCAGGAGGCCATGATTTCAGCAATTCGAGGGTTCTTGGCGGAGCATCGTTACCAGGGGCCACCCTATGCAACGGTGCTGGATTTGCGGGATGCGATTTTGGCGCAGGCGGATGTGGAGAAACAACCGTTTATCCGGGAGCTGTTTAGTGAAGTACTAACATTTCAGGTGGGGCTAGCAGATGCCAGGGTTGAGTCGTTGGGGACCGATCGCTACCGGGTGCGGCTGACAGTGGAGGCCCAGAAGCTCTATCGCCCGACGCTGGATGAGCAACGCTCGGCTCCGCTGGATGCTCCGGTGGAGGTAGTGCTCTATGACGAGGCACAGCAGCTGATTTACCGCAAGAAGCATCGGTTTACCGAGAAGGAATCGGTGCTGACCTTGGAGGTTGATCGGCGTCCGGTTGCAGCGGAGGTGGATCCTAAACTGGTGTTTCCGTCGGCGTTTTTGCAGGACAATCGGAAGCGATTGCGTTCTGTGACGGACTAGTGCCTGGGGTCATAGATGGGGTCATAGATGATGACGCAAACACCGAACAAGATGATGATTGTCCAGCAAGGATGAACCCGGATTGCTGACTAGAGGAAGTGAATAATGGCTGAAATTATTTCATAACAAAAGTTTGAATCATCAGCTCAGAGTTCCGGCGTCAGCATCAGCCCCCGATAAACTTGCTCAATCGGAAAAGAGAGATTGATACTCCTCAGCTCAACCAAATCCCCCGCCTGATAATTCAAAATCATCCACCCCCCAGCCCCCCGGCCCCCCAGCCTCCTGTCGCTGATACAAATCCATCTCAACCTGCGTAGAACTAACCAGCAAATAATCTCGTAAAATCGGATTATTGCGATACATCCTAAACTTGCCACCTGTCATATGCCTCGGTACTTTCCGATAAAACTTCAACAATCAAGCAAGGATAAGTAATATATTGCGTTGTGCCTTGATCCCGCTCATCGCAAGTCACACTCACGTCCGGATAGGTATAGTTACTTGTACCCATAAGATTAACCCTCAAGTCCGAATTCCCCGTCTCGCAGCCACCACCTTCCAAGTGATTGGCAAACAGCGTAATCAGCCGAACCGAGATCAGACTGTGGGGGAGCACATCATCCGCTGACCAGAAGAAAACGAAGCTCGGAAAACCGTTGCCACTGCAGGACGAGAAATTAAGGCTGATTATTCTTCTCTGAGCAGATGATGTGCTCCCGACTGTGGTTCTTGCTGCCGCCACTCATGGCATAAACCCGACCATCAATATACTCATGCCGCTCGAGCTGCTGCTGCTCCCAGACAAAGTACTCTTCGGAAGTCAGTTGTGGGAAATTGTTCTTAATGGCGGTCATGTTCTGCATCTCCCCTTTTATCTGATAGTTTAGGAGATTAGAGACGGTTTGAGGAGCACCTTGACGATCGCCATCCACCATCGTCACCCCGTTCTAACCGACGTCTGCACCCAACTCGCATCCAAAAAGCCACTGAAGTCGTTCCCACCCATCATCAGCATTTTTAATCTTCATGCCCTCTCTTGCACAACAGCTCCAATCCGACGACTGTCGCTACTGCTCCGTCGTCTCCAAGTCTGCCGGAGAAGACCCCATCGGCACCGCGATGACCGCTGACCAATGGCTCATTATCGAGGTGCCACGCCCTTGGAGCGACAGCCCCTGGAGCAACAAACCTGAACTTGAATCGCTCTTACAGGTTTTCGAGTCTGTTGAGCGCGATCGCAACCTCTACGACAAACTCCGAATTCTCGCGATCGCCCCAGACAAGCGCCAATCTAAACCGGGCTATAGCCACGTCTTCCACTATCGCCGTCCGGCTCGACTCTTCGCCCGTTACCAACTCGAACTATATTGCTTACCCACCGAGCAAGTAGGCAGTCTCGCCCAGGCGCTGTTCTTTGATCGGGTCAGTTTGGTGCGGTTCGATGGGTATAGATTAGGCGGCGATCGCCGCGACGTTCTCGTCTGCACCCACACTCAAGTCGATCTGGCCTGTGGTCGTTTTGGCATGCCGCTCTACAAATCACTACAGCGTGACTATGCCACCGACCAGACTCACATTTGGCAAGCTTCCCACTTCGGCGGCCACAAGTTTGCACCCACGCTGATCGATTTTCCATCCGGGCGTTTCTGGGGGCACCTAGAGGCTCAGCATCTCAAACCTCTAATGACTCAAACCGGCGACCGGAAAATGCTGCGTTCCTGTTACCGAGGCTGGTCCGGACTGGAGCATTGGGGACAGGTCGCGGAGCGAGAACTGTGGCAGAGCGAGGGTTGGGCATGGTTTCAGCACCCGAAAGCGGGCCGCGTCGTCCAGCGCGAGCTAGGTAGCTGGAAGCTGAAGTGGGTGCGATCGCTGCTCAAGCTCATTCCCACGAGGAGAGCCCGTGATCTCATCAGCAGAATCGATCAAAAAACAATTTGGGCCATTGTTCAAATTAGTGCCGCAACGGCTGTGGATCAACCCGAAAAGCAGTATTACTTCAAGACTGAAGTGAGCTACAACGTTCTAACCCAAGGGAATTCCGGCGTGAACGCGGCTAAAAAGCATTTTCCACAGTACCGCTCCACCCCTCTGAAGCAGGGATCCTCTATTTAGGAATCGAAGCCATATATTTCAACCACAAGCAACGTCCAAAAGACCGCGATGACTAGGGGCGACATAATTACAGACAGTCTCGAATCGCATAGTATTTCTGACATTATTCTTGAGAATCGAGGTAGAGATTTAGTATTTTTCTAGATGTTGAATACTTTGATGTCGCAACAAATACAAAATGATTGGATCGTCAGGAAAAAATTCTCCAAGCACTGGATCAAACCTAAAAGCCCTCCCGTTAGACTCACGCCCGCAATAAAGAAAAATGCAAAGAACCCGAAAACGTTGTGTAGATCAAAATTCCTAAATCGGGCGTTGGATGTTGTTCTGATTGTGAATTCAAGGGTAGACTCAAATTTCTTTGTCTCTAGATTCTGTCTTCTTGTCATCCACTTGCCTATACCCTAGTGAATAGGTCATTTTCCGGGTTGAGACCTCAAAGTCTCGGCATCCGATCGCTTCTTCGCTCAACGCTACATAGGGATTAACTGTACATTTAAGGCGGTAGTCACCTGTGAAGTATCGACAGTTACTACAGGGAATTTTATGTAGCTTTTCGACATATTTTTCCCGCTAAATAGGGTAGAGTGGCTGCGAAGCAGGGCAAAGATAATCAGCCCCCAGGTCAGACAAAAGCAGATTATGCTCATAGCAGTTGTTCTCGGCATGTAAGAGAAAAGGGAGAGAGCACAGGAAAACCAAGGGTTACTGCTGCTTTGGCAAGAGTCGTCCCATACTCTGGTTCTCCCAATCTTGAAAGACAATTTCGAAGGCTTAGGTGTAGATGCCACAGTGTGGCATTACAATCCAACGACTTCCTATTTAGAAAGCAGCTTGGGGCTCCGCCTCTGACAGAGATTCATCGCTAGAACTCTCGTTTTGAGCCGTTACACTCTCGACGGCTTCCAGCTGAAAGCTCGGGGGCTTGGCATTGGGGTCTGCTTTGAGACCGTCTCCCTTGAGTACGCGATAGGCGTGCCACAGATGACCGAGCAAAGCAACAAGGCCAACCAAAAGCTGGCTACCGGCAGGAGTCAGGCGATCGCTTCCAAAAAGCTCAGTCGGAAATGCAACGGGATTGAACAGCACATAGAAATAGGAGATAAATGCCATGTAGGCAACTCCGCCTAAACTGTAGGACAGCAGCGCTTCTCCTTCGATGCGCAAAATCCTTTTAGCCCAGGGTAGAAGCGGCGTCAGAACATGCCAAACACCGCCTCCGAGTAGCAAAATCGCCACCCAAAGATGTCCACCGATGATGTCCTCCAGGTTGCTGACAGCAGCCATCCCCAAATTGTTGTAGCCATCCGGGGTCTGTCCAGCAAGATATCCGAAGACTTGAACAGGGTCAAAGGTTGGGGTTTCAACCAGACGCACCGACTGAATCGTGCTGTCATAAATTCCGCCCCAGCGCGTCGCTTTGAAATACAGGCCCAAAGCCCCCAACCCCAGAAAATGAGGTGATGACCCAAGATGATCGTGAGCTGACCACCATCATCCCAACGATAGCCGAACCGGCCTGCTTGGCCCTCAGCTTCTTCTAGCTTGGCGGGACCCCGCACGACATGAAACAATCCGCCTGCTGCCAAAACCGCAGATGCAGCGAGATGCAACACCCCAACCACCAGATAGGGGTAGGAATCCACCACAAATCCACCGTCCCCAATGCCAAAGCCAAGCACCGCCAAATGGGGCAGCAGCGTGAATCCCTGCTCTCCCAACGGAAGGTTGGGCTGGATACGTGCAGCTTCATAGAGCGTGAAAGAACCGGCCCAAAGCATAATCAGTGCAGCGTGGGCGAGATGCGCCCCCAACAGCAAACCCGAAAAACTGACTAAACGAGCGTTACCAATGAGCCATTCCTGGCTAGGTTCGCTAACGTAAGTGCGATCGAGTGAAAGGGTCATGGAATCCTCCGAAATATAGGTAGAGAAGAGAGATTGGAGAAAAGGGTAAAAAGGTTAGATAAGTGGTATGAAGGGACGAGTCTGATCTGACAAAGCTGCCGTTCGTCCAGGCTTCAAATCATTAAACCGAGAAGAACTGGATGTTGCCCAGGAGCAGTGAGGCGAAGATTGCCCCTCCCCATCCGCCGATGAGGAACGCTAGGGCAAACTGGTTCCAAGCGGAGACAGTGGTGAGCGATCGCGGTAGCTGCAACGTGTCCAGCGTCTGCGTTTTCTGCCGAGCGGGATGAACACGATCAAACGTAACCCAACCGTAGAGGGTCATTCCTGCTGTTGCAATCACGACTAGAGCGCAGGCAGAGGCTAGCCCAGCAAGACCTGCCTGGTCTGAGTTGCGCAGTGGCCCCAGCAGAAAAAATGGGCCAAACAGCCAGTAGCCATGGGCCATGCCAATTTCGAGGCCACGACGCCAGGGAGCTAGGCGTTCTCGGAAGATCGGAAGGTTAGCAAAAAAGCGACGAACAAAATCCAGTGAGTTCAGCGGTGTTGCTAGCACACCCGCTTCAACCGCGACGGTGGAGACAGCTGAATCGCGGCTAAAGTTGACCCCTACGGCTTTGCTACGTGCCTGAATACCGTGCCAGATGTGGCCGAGCAAAAATAAGATTGCGAAGGCGACATGGAATGCAAAAAGCCAGCCTCGGGCTGAGACGGCACCGTCCGCATATTTGAGAGCGCCGACAGGTCCGTAAAAGACCTCCGGATAAACCGTGTCATTCACGAGAACAAAGTAAGCAGCAAGTGCCCCCATGTAGGACAAGGCCGCTTGACTGTAAGAGAGGTAGGCTTCACCGGACCAAACGAGCAAATCTTTAGCCCACTTCAAGGGCTCGGTTGAGCCGTGCCACAGACCACCAACCAGACAGAGTGACCCTACCCACATATGTCCTCCAACCACATCTTCGAGGTTATTGACCGCCGCCATTCCCTCGGAACCCTGTGCGCCAACCAAGTAGCCAAAAATTTTTACGGCGCTAATAGTCGGATTAGTAACAACACGAACCGCTCCTCCCTCTGCGGCCCAAGGGTCAAAGAGTCCGCCAAGAAACATCGCTTTTACAACAAGTAGCCATGCTCCAATCCCCAATAGAACCAGATGAATTCCGAGGATTGAACTCATTTTTCTTTCATCTTCCCAGCGATAGCTAAAATAGCCTGAGAAGCTGTCACCTTCCGGTAGGATGGCAGAACCGCGAACGCTATGAAAAATTCCCCCTGCGCCCAGCACAGCCGATGAAATTAGGTGTAGCATTCCAATCACAAAGAAAGGATAGGGGTTGATAATTTGTCCGCCTTCGCCGATTCCAATTCCTAGAGTCGCGAGATGAGGAATCAAAATCAGCCCCTGCCTGCCCATCGGCTCGGCCAAATCTAGCCGAGCCAGCTCAAACAGAGTCATAGCTCCGGTCCAAAATACAATCAATCCTGCATGGGCAACATGTGCACCCAAGAGACGACCAGAGAGGTTGACTAGGCGAGCGTTCCCAGCCCACCAGGGCGCGCGCGGCGAGGCCTGAACCGCAGGGGTTGAAACAGCAGAATCTGACGGAGATGAAGCAAGGTTTGCACTGGTCATTTAACACAAATCGATGGGGTTAACCCTCGATAGAAATGAGCAAAAGGCTTTTTCTGAGAGAACTGTCTGCGAAGAAAACCCGGTGAAGAAAACCCCACGCCTCCAAAAGCGTCACCGAACCCAATTTGAATTGCGCGGGGCTACATGACTGGGCGAAGTCAATTTGTCGGGAATCCATGCAACCCTATTGACTTCTGTTCTCAACAAATATCTTGCCGAAGAGCCAGTTTTTTGCAAGTTATTCTCATCTAAGTTTTATTGCGCACTGTATTCCATGATGCTCCTTTCCCGCTGCGCCCGCGCCGGAGCAGTATGTTTCGGGCATTTCTAAGCTGTTGCTCGCTCGTTATTCCGTCATTACTTAATCGATGCTTTATCTGAGGAGGTTTGAGTCGAAATGCCCAAACTGAAGCCCGCAATTTGGTAGTGCTCCAAAGGTAAGGACAGCTGAAACCCTTTGCCAGCATCGATTTCACCAATTTCTTACCCTCTTCCAGAGGGCAAGAAATTGGTGATGAAATGGCCCAGAGTACCTAACTATTTCGTGAATATCCTGGCTTTGTAGCTGTAAAACCGTGAGAAAATCCAGGATACTTCAAGTCTATAAAGTTTACTCTAAGCGCTGAAAGCTCTGCCTGCACAGGGTTGGGGCTATCCTTACCTAAATAGGACTACCACAAGGTCTTCCAGTTTGTCAGTGAACCCATCGCTACATCTAGAATTTCCACGACGTCTTCATGCTTGTAGCCCTGGTACAGCAGCTTCACAGCCACCGCTTTCTTGAGCTGACGCCCATCTCGCTCTTTACTCGCAAAAGCTTGGAGTTCGGCAATCTGGGCTGTGTAAGGCGATTCCACGATGACTTGGCTCATCACCCTTATACCGGTGTATTACGTCTTCATAGTCTATCCGCAATTATCCCTGGATTTCTCAAAAATTATGCCGGATTGCTATAAAAACGTTCTGTAGCCACAAGTCGCGGCTGCGCGAGGGATTGCCAGAATGAATTGACCTGATCGGCTAACGCCTTCGCTTGGAAATAGTGGAAGAAGTGTCCGCCCTGCTCGCAAGACCAAATGCGATCGCCTTTGTTCAGGTGCTCCCGCCAATCCCTGAGAGCAGCATCGCGCACAATCATGTCATCCGCTGCACCGTAGACCATTAACGGAACCTCAACGCCTCCCTGGGGCAGCTTCTCAATATGGCAGAGCGAATGCAGGAGCGGAGCCTCCCGCAGATCCTTCGCCAGCACCTGAATAAGCTGATGACTGGAATAGAGCAGCTTTCCCTTAAAGAGTTGCTGAGCAATCTGCGCCAGAAGACGATGCTGAGAGCAAGGCGAAAGATGTCGCTGCACGTAGTAGTTGGCATGCCAGGTCACAGCCGGTTGCTCTGCTACCGCGAAAAGAGTGAGCGATCGCACTCGCTTGGGGTGAAGCCGGGTGTAGAGGAGTGCGATCGCGCCGCTGACCCCATGTCCCATGAGATGAACCGGTCTACTCCGATGCTTGAGATAGTCATGCAGCAGGGTCAAAACCCGCTCAAGGGAACAGGACTCGTCTGGCTCCTGGGTATACTGCCACTGATTGATCACAGCTCCTTTAGCAAGAAAGCCTAAAAGTGGCCGATCAAACACCGATAGCGCGGGGCTAATACTGATCCAGAGTGCTTCTTCGGTCTCTACCGGATGCTCGGAGGACAGAGGTGCTATTTCGATAGATGCCCTGGATGCGTGAGGAGTAGAGTTCATGGAGAGAAATGGAGTTTACGGAACGAGAACACTAGCTGAAGAAAGACGCAGATCAAGAAAGATACAGATCAAGAAAGATACAGATCAAAAAAGCCACGAGGTCAGCGATAATTTAGAGACCGAACTCAGACTTAAGCTGACTAACCCAGGTTTTGATTCGGTCTTCGGTTTGCTCGGCTTGGTTATCTTCATCTAAAGCGAGGCCAACAAATTTGCCGTCTTTGACCGCTTTGGAGGCCTCATGCTCGTAGCCGTCCGTTGGCCAATGGCCTACCGTTTCGCCGCCTAGACCCGAAATCTTCTCCTCTAACAGTCCCATGGCATCCTGAAAATTTTCGGCGTAGCCGACCTGATCACCAGGGCCAAAATAGGCCACTTTCTTGCCAGAGAAATCGATATTGTCTAGGTCTTCCTCGTAGAAGGCATCCCAGTCACTCTGCATCTCACCAATGTTCCAGGTTGGGCAGCCGACGATGATGAAGTTGTACTGTCCAAATGTGTCGGTGTCTGCGTCGCTAATCTCGTGCATTGCCACCACATCAGATCCACCAAACTCTGATTGGATTTGTTCTGCAATGGTTTCGGTGTTACCTGTCTGGGTGCCGTAAAACAGTCCGATAGTCGCCATGAAAATTTGAAACCTAAGGAAAAACGTCAAAGGAGAAGAGAAAAAGGGATTGAGCTTTCCAACCCGAAGCCTGTTTCATGAAAAACTCAATCCCTCATTTCCTGACTCAACCGGAGCCACCTTCAAGCCAGGAAAAGAGACAAACATATAGATATCGGCTCCGGTCTTGAACGGGGAGCGCCCTAGGAAAATACAGCGCTATGCCGCCACCGTCTCATTGAGCCACTGCTCAACCTTGCGAAAGTCAAAGCCCATCGCTCGCAGCGCGTGCCACAGATGGCCCTGCAAGAAGAAGAACGCAAGGAAAAAGTGCGCGTTCGCCAGCCAGCAGCGAGCCGTATGCGCTCCATTGGGCAGATCCACTGTGTCGGCAAAGTAAGGGCAAACGCCAAACTTAACTGCCAGCGGTGCGCCATAGAACTCCACCGGGTAAGCCAGGGTATTTACCGCACAGAAGTAGGCCGCGACAAACCCGGCCAGCGCGATGCCACCCAAGGAGTAGGAGAGGATCGCTTCTCCCGAGAAGATCAGCACCTTTCTGGCCCAGGAGAGCGGTGGCACTAGAATATGCCAAACGCCTCCGCCCATCAGCATGGCTCCCACAAAAATATGACCCCCAACCAGGTCTTCCATGCTGCTGATGCTAGCGAACCTGACTTGATAGCCGTAAATCACGGCAGGATTCAGCGTCGGCTCAGCGATCTGCCGAACCTGCTGAACGGTTGAGTCATAAACGCCTACATTCACCGCATACCAAGCAAACAGCAGCGCACCAGCGCCCAAAAACAGCAGGTGATGACCCAGAATAATTCCTAGTTTTTCGGGTCATCCCAGTCAAACTTAAAGTTGAATTCCCTTCCTTGGGTCATGCCTTCTTCGCGGGTCAGCGGCGCACGAAGGGTATGGAAGAGAGCACCTGCACCCAGCACAGCAGAAGAAATAAGATGGATCATCCCTACAACAAAATAGGGGTAGGTATTGATCACGTCACCCTCTGCACCCACCCCCAAGCCCAGCGTTGCCAGATGAGGAAGCAGAATTAGACCCTGCTCACCCATCGGCAGCAGCGGATCGAACTGAGAAAGTTCAAATAGCGTGAAGGAGCCCGCCCAGAGCGTTGTAAGCGCAGCTTGGGCAACGTGGGCAGAAATAAACAGTCCAGAACGATCAGCAAAACGGGCATTGCCTGCCCACCAATCGTATTTCACGGGTTTATTGCCATAGGCTTGCATAAATTTAGTCTCCTAAAGACCAAGTACAGCCGAATTGAAAAAGTTCCATTTGGAATGAAGCTTGAAGCGATCGCCATCTGAGCGACATCCCAAATGAAAGAAAGGAGAGTTTCGATTAAATGAGATCCATGGGGAGGTGCGTTAGACCTAGAGCATCTCCCTTCAATTGAGAATCAGCCTCATTAGTAGACTTGAGTCTACAGTAGAATCTTTCTCAACAAGAGTCAATTAAGTTTTGTTCACACCTGTCTCAAACACTACATTTACAAAGGAAAAACCCATTCTGAATGTTTTTCATCAATTCAAAACTTGTTCTGGTGAGGACAAAGAAAAGACCGCAGACTTTGAACGTCTGCGGTCAGTTAGAGAGGAAAGCGTCACCAGCAGAAGTATGGCTCAAAGCTTTAACTCCGCATTTCACTGATGAAATTTTATATCAGATAAAATTGTATCAAATTTGACTTTTTAAAACTTTGCCTGCCGTGCGGTCTAGAAAGCCGTTTCACAAACAGCGCGAAAAGGAAAGCCTTAGTAACGAGGGTGACTTCCATCTAAAAGATAGAACCAGTTGAAACAGAATGTCAAGTAGCGTTCTGCAGCTCAAAACCGCTAAAAGGCAGAGCAGGATAGACGTTCAAGGTAAAAACACCGATTTACCCTTGCAGAAAATTCCTGCACTAGTGACAAGAAGTTTCAATAAGGGTATATTGACGGCAGGTTATATTGCGTCGGCTGCTCAATCCGTCTCAGCTTAGGGTAAGGAGCACATCGAGAATAGCGATTTAGATGATTAACAGAAAATTAGGTGATTAACAGGAAACTCTTTTGACGATGAGCGAACAAATATTTGAAGTAGATTGTGTGATCGCTGGCAGGCTCATCATCGGTTTCGAGAGCTTGATATCGCAAGTGAGTGCAGAGCTTATCAACCGCTTAAAATTCAAATTGATAATCCTGTTTAATTCTTGCATCTTTGGGGCGTTCTAATGAGGGTATCTAGCGATCGCTCTCAGCTAATTCACCGATTAGAACGCTGTTGGAGAGCATCTCAGGGACGCCATAGCTATTTCCAATTATGACAGCTCTAACGGCTGGAGTTGTGTGGTTTATGACATAGACTCTGACTCCGTCTAACTATAGCAATCCGGCGTGATTTTTGAGAAATTCCATGAGATTGATCCATCCAGCACAAACGCTCTTGGTCTGAGTATACGAATTAATATTCACGCCGGATTGCTATATATTAGCTTTGCGCAATGGCAAAAGTTTTGGACAGAGAGAATGCATCCATCCGTTAAGCCTCGGAATTCGACAGCAATAAACCCTACGGTACGATCGCTCGGATGGGTCAGCTTCTTCACCGATTTATCCAGCGAAATGGTGTATCCCATCACACCCATTTTCTTAACAACTATCTTAGGGGCTCCTGTCTGGATCGTAGGGCTCATTGAAGGCATTGCAGAAAGTACGGCTAGCTTGCTCAAACTGTATTCTGGCTGGCTATCGGATCAGGTCGGACAGCGCAAACCGTTCGCGATTGCCGGATATGGGCTGGCCGCACTTTCAAAACCCCTGATCGGAGTTGCTGTTGTCTGGGGGCAGGTTCTGGTTGCGAGATTTCTGGATCGAGTCGGCAAAGGGCTGCGGGCTGCGCCCCGCGATGCCCTGATTGCTGACCACTGCCCAGCCAATCAGCGCGGTCGAGCATTCGGGTTTCATCGCAGCATGGACACGCTGGGATCGCTGTTAGGTCCTCTCGTTGGATTCGGATTTTTACTATTGTTTCCGGGTCAGTTTCGCGGGCTTTATCTGCTTGCCTTCGCTCCGGCTCTAGTGAGCGTTCTAGTTCTTTTACTGCGGGTACAAGAGCCTAGAAAGGATCGTTTAGAAAGAGGCGCATGGCGATCGCTGCCACAGTTTAGTCTGCATAATCTCAGTTCGTCTTATCGCAACTATTTACTGATAACTCTGCTGTTTGGTCTAGGCAACTCATCCGATGCATTTCTGCTTCTCCGGGCTCAAGATGTCGGGTTTGACGGGTCACAGGTTCTCTTGCTTTACGCAGTGTTCAATTTGATCGAGGCCATGCTGGCTCGGATCGTAGGACAATTCTCAGACCGAGTTGGACGGCGTCCGCTGCTGATTGCAGGGTACCTCGTATTTTCACTAGTGTATTTAGGGTTTGCGCTCGTTCAAACCCCAGGGCTAATCTGGCTTTTATTTTTGGGCTATGGCATGTATGAGACCTTGATCCACGGCGTTCAAAAAGCGCTAGTCGTCGATCTCGTTCATCCCGAACGGCGGGGAGCTGAAATTGGTACGTTCTATATGTTAAGCGGCTTTGTCGCTCTGCCTGCGAGTTTGCTAGCAGGCTTTTTGTATACGAGGGTTGCAGTCGTTGCTCCATTTTTGCTCAGCGCAGCGCTAGCTGCTCTAGCTGCTCTAATACTATCTACGGTGCATCTATCAACTCAAGACCCCTCCGCTTAAGTCGATCCACACTCTCAGCAACGATTGTTAGGATATCACGACCGTGAGGACTTAACTTGCACTCGACAACGTTAAGACAAAAGCCAAATTTGCAGTTGCTTCTAACGCATGGAGAGCATTGGCAATGCAACCCGGAGTAGAGCAGGAGGATGCGGCCCAGCTCGATATATTTGGAAAGTGAGCCCCTGCTGCTCTTGATGCTGGGGTCAAGTCTCTCGCAGTAAAAGCTGCTTTAGCTGCTGGCAGGCGGTTTCGATGCTGCCAATGCTACCGGGATTGACCAAGCCGTAGTAGTCGAAGCTGTAGACTTGGTCTTGCTGGACGGCGCTGAGCTGCTGCCAAAAGCCCTGGTTTTTTAAGCCATCCACGGCTCCATCGGGAGTCTCGATTAAGATAATGCGTTCCGGGTCAGCCTGGAGAATCTTTTCAGGTGACAGGGTGATGTAGCCCTCAAAGGGGCTTTCGCCTTGGAGTTCTGCGGCGATGTTTTGAGCCCCCGCCACCTCTAGCATGTTGCCTGCCCAACTAGATTTGTTCGGGGCCAAAATTGGCGCTTGCCCAGACAGGACCAGGACGGAGGGTTTAGCGCCGTTGGTTTGGGCATTGAGGCAAGCCTGGTAGCGGCTCTGGAGGGGCTGGGCATCAGCTCCCAGACGGCTGGCTAGATCCAGGGTCAGGCGCTCCAGCGCTTCCCAGCTATCCACTTCGACGGCGAGGGTGGGTACTTTCAAGTCTGTTAGTTTTTGCAGGGCTTGATCGTGGAAGCCCACGGCCCCAATCACGAGATCGGGCTGGAGGGAGACGATGGTTTCTAGGTTGGGGGGCACGCGCTCTTCGGAGACGGATGGCAGGTCTTTGAAGCGATCGTCGCTGCGGACGAGGCTGCTGCCGGGAACGCCGACGAGCTTGTTGGGGGCGAGGGTTTGCACCAGGTCTGCGGTGAGAGAGGTGAGGGCAACGACCCGTTGTAGCGTTTCGGCTTGATCGGGGGCGGCCTGCGCTGTATCGCGATCAGTTGTATTTGCGACTGCATCTTCGATGGCTGGTGCTTCAGCATTGGGGGACTGGCAACTGGCTAAGAGTAAACTCAGGGTGAGCAGAACCGGCAAAAAAAGGCGTTGCATGGTTGTGGACCAGTGAAGGGTTATGGAGCAGTAAAAGGTCATAGAGCAGGAAAGGGTTGTGGAAGGCTGTACTCCCCTCGCCCGACCTGGGCGAGAGAGCGGGCGGGGGAGGCGGGGGGATAGCAGTGCTCGAAGCTCTTAGAACACCGCTTTGAGGCCGACGGTGGCGTTGAAACCGGGCTGGGTGAAGCTGTTGAGCAAGCGGTCATTGGTTTGTCGTCCGCTGTTTACATCAGTCCAGCGGGTGTATTCGTTGTTGAACAGGTTGTAGAGACCCAGGTTGAGAGAGACGCGATCGCTAATGCGGTAAAAGCTCAGCAGGTCTAGGGTGAGGTAGCCTTCGGGGCGGAAGATATTGTTGCCGCTGACGCGATCGCCCTGTTTTGCGCTGCCAGGGTTGCAATCAGCTCGCTCCCCCAGCGATCGTCTGGCCCGCGATAGCGCAGGCCGACGATGCCGGACAGGGGCTCAACACTATTGAGTGGCTCATCGTCGCTGAGGTTGTCGCCTTGAGCCCAGGCGACTTTCCCCAGCAGGCTAAAGCGGTGGTCCGCAAAAGGATTGACGCGGTATTCGCCTCCCGCTTCCAAGCCCCAAATCCGGACTTCGCCCAGGTTTTGGCTTTGGTTAATGCTGAAGCCATCGGACTCACGGGTGCCAACTGCAACGGTGTCGATGAAATCATTGTAGCGGTTATAGAACGCAGCGATATCAAAGTCCACCGCTTCATAGCGACCCTTCAAACCCACTTCAAAGTTGTTGCTGGTTTCCGGTTTGAGGTCACCATTGGGCAACACTGTGTAGCCAAAGGCAAAGTTCGTAAAGGCGACGTTGGCATCGTCATAGGGCGGGCTGCGAAAGCCACGGGCATATTGGAAGTAGGCGGACAGCTCCGGTGTGACTTTGCCAACGATGCCGAACTTGGGTGAGAGGGCAAATTCATCCAGGTCTTCGACATCGTAGTTATCGACATTGATGCGTTGAAAATCGGGGTCGTCGTTGTCGGCTCGTAGGCTGTAGTAGTCCAAGCGCAGACCGGGAATCAGGCTCAATCGACCATCGGCGACTTCGATTTCATTCTGTAAAAACAGCCCTCCCCGCAGAGTTTTGGTGTCCGGGAAAGTCTTGTTGGGAAATTCCTCGCCAATGACAAATTTGCTCTGCTCGCGGGTGATGAGGTTTGTGAGGGTATTGTCCCGTCGCCGCACGGTCTCGGTGCGGGTCAGGTCAAAGCCATAGGTCAGCCGGTGCTTCCAGTCTCCGGTAAAAAAGTTGCTCTCAAGCTGAAGATCGCCGCCGAGAATGTCTTGATCAAAGCTATTTTCTTCTTCCCGCACAATGGGGGTAAACGTGGGTGGCAGAGGGCCTCGGCGACCAAAGGCCGTTTCCTGGAGAATACCGCCCTGGATGGACTGTTCGGAAATATCAGCATCCTGGTAGTAGAGGTTCCAGTGGGCGCGCTGGAGCCAGTCGCTGTCTTCATTTTCATAGTTGTGGGTGAGACTGAGGCGGCGGCGACGCTTTTCGTCCTCGGTGTCGAAGCGATCGCGCTGCAGGAATGCCAGAGGCCGCCCCGGAGCAGGCTGGACATTAAAGGGAGTGCGAGTCAGTTCGTTGAGCAGCTCAGTCTCGGTATCCTCCGAGAAAAACTCACCGGTCAATTTGAATTGACTGCGATCGCTGGCCTGAAACAGCAACTTGCCCAGCAAATTCAGCGAATCCACTGATTGGGGATTGATATCTTGGTCAAAATTCTTAAACTCCGAACCATTGCCCTGGCTAATCGACACCAGCGCCTGGAAATCGCCCTCTTCCCCCGCCAGGGTAAAGTTCTTATCCAACATATCGGTCGTCGTATCGTAGGTCAGCTTGGCGCTGGTGTATAGGCTATCACCCACCTCCTCTAAGTAAATCTGGGGATCGCGAGTGGTAAAGGCAACCACTCCGCCGATCGCATCACTGCCGTATAGCGCTGAGGCAGCTCCTCGCACGATTTCGATGCGATCGAGGCCATCTAAATCTTGATAGTCGCGACCTCGACCCACATAGTTATCGGGGATGCGGATGCCGTCTTGCAAAATCAACACGCGGTTGCCAGCGATGCCGCGAATGTTGAAGCCCTGATTGCCGAAGCGGTTAGCGTTACGCCCGACGGAAACGCCGGGCTCGTAGCGCACGACATCGCCAATGTCTCTAGCCCCCTGCCGCTCCAACTCCTCGGCTTCTAACACGGTGATGCTTCCGGCAGAATCCTGCAGGGCGCGCGGGGTACGGGTACCGGTGACGGTGATGACGATGCCTGAATCGGTGACGTTTGCGGGGTCAGCCTCGGTTAAAGGGGGATTGGGCTCAGCTTCGTCGCTGGAGGGGGCACCTGCTTCGGCTTCGGCTTCGCAGTCCCGGATCTGCTCCTGGGCTGTGGCGATCGCTTCACTCTCGCTTGAGGTGGCAATCAGCTCTTCCAGACGCTCCAATTCCTCTTGAGAACAATTCTGATTAGTTTTTGGGGCAAACTCGCTCGATTCCAGGTCTGGACTTTGGCTCAGATCTGGTTCAAAACTGCCTTCAGCCAAAGCCTGTTCAGCTTTTCCCAGGGGCTCTAATGCCACAACACTATCGGGAAGTAAGAGTAAAATTGAGGGAAAAGAAATACTGTAAATCAGAAAATTTCTCAATAAAGAAGCAAAAAAACACGATTTCACCGTCACCATGATCCAATCCACTCCTAAACACCAGTTGAAAATAAAGAAACAAACTGCGTCAAACAGGCTGCGCCAACGAACCTACACCCCTAAAACGACCTGGGAGGCAATCGGGGGAGCTGACTCAGCCTGGGGCAAGACCGCTGCCAACGGACAGATCTGGCGACCCACCGGGGTGTCGATCAGCGCCACCTCCACCTCAAACACATCGCGCAGATGACGAGGGGTGAGCACCGCCTCCGGTGAGCCCACATCGTAGAGCTGCCCCTGCTTGAGGAAGGCGAGGCGATCGCTATACCTTGCTGCCAAATTCACCTCATGGAGCACCGCCACAATCGTCAGCCCCTGCTCCCGGTTCAATTGCTTGAGCAACTCTAGAAGCTGAAGCTGATAGTGGATGTCCAAGAACGTAGTCGGTTCATCCAGCAGCAACACCGTGGGGTTCTGGGCCAGGGCCAAGGCTAAGAACGCCCGCTGGCGCTCCCCGCCGGACAGCTCCGAGACGGGGCGATCGCGATATTCCTCCAGCTCCGTCCAAGCGATCGCCTGATCCACCTGCACCAGCCCCGCCGTATCCAGCTCCCACTGCCACCAGGCTTGGTGAGGCGATCGCCCCATGGTCACAAGCTGCTCCACCGTCAACCCCGACGGCGCAAGCTGTTGCTGGGGAAGCATTGCCAGCCGCCGCGCCACGGCCTTGGCAGGCTGCTGATGAATCGCCTTGCCATCCAGAATCACCTGACCGCCTTGGGGCATTAGAATGCGGCTGCACAGCTTGAGCAATGTGGACTTACCCGAGCCGTTGGCCCCCAGCAGCGTCAGCCATTCACCGGGCTGAATGGTCAGGTCAATGTTTTCGACAATCGTCTGCTGGTCATAGCCCCCGGAGAGCTGTTGCAAGGACAACGGCATCGTTAATTCCTACTCAGTGATGGACGCGAAGACCGATTGAGCAACACAATAAACACTGGCGCACCCACCAAAGAGGTCACCACGCCCACTGGAATTTCCACCGCTCCCAGGCGAGCCACGAGGTCCGAAGCGGCCAGCAGCAAGGCCCCCGCCAGGGCGGAATAGGGCAGCACCCAGCGGTAATCATTGCCCACCATCAGCCGCACCGCGTGGGGCACGATGATGCCGACAAAGCCAATCAGCCCCGCAATACTCACTGCCCCGGCCGCCAGGAAGGTTGCGACAGCACCCACAAAGCAGCGGGTTCGGAAGAGCGGCGAACCCAGGCTGACGGCCAGTTCATCGCCCAGGTTCAAGAGGTTGACGCTGCGGGCTAGGAGACAGCCCAGCAAGAGGGCGATCGCAATCCCCGGCCCGGCAAACTGCATCTCGCTCCAGCCCCGCCCGTTCAAGCTACCCACCAACCAATTCAACGCCGACTGGGTGCGAGACTCACGGGAAAACAGCAGCAAAATGGACTGAATGGCCCCGAACAATGTGCTGAATGCCACCCCCGCCAAAATCAATCGTTCCACCGCTAGCCTGGTTCCTTGCTTCGCTAATAAATACACCAGCAGCGTCGTCACCACCGCCCCAAACCAAGCCCCCAGCGGAATCAGCCCCGGCCAAATTCCTAGGGAAAATAGGGTCAAGGCTACCAGCCCAGCGCCAGATGAAACCCCCAGCACCGTCGGACTGGCTAAGTCATTGCGCAGCATTCCCTGAAGCAATGCCCCAGCCATGCCCAGCGCCGAACCCACGACTAATGCCGCCACAACTCTCGGCAGACGTAGCTCCCAAACAATGGTTTGGTTGATGACACTGCCCTGGCCCAGCGCGGCCTGCCACAGCTCTACTCGACTCAGGGACACTGCCCCCCAGCAAAGGGAGATCAAAATAACCACTGCAAGGCTCAGCAGCAGGACAACCCCGGCCAAAATCGTTCGCCAGGCTTTGGACTGGGGCACTGCCAGAGGTGAACGCCGTTGACGCGATCTAGCAATTTGCTCCGCTGGAGTTGGAGTCGAGATCGACATTACTCCACCTCAGCGCCGTCATCAGATCCTGGGGCCTGGGTTGCCATCCCTAGGCGCAGCCCTTCAATGCGGTAGCTGCACAGGACGTGGCGAAGCATGGGGGTTTGACTGTGGCTGATGCGTAGCCAAAAAATGAGGCGCTCAATAATGAGAGCGATCGCCAGCAACGAGAACAATAGTAGCGGCCACATTACAATACCACTGGCCGCAAAGACATTCATCATGGAGTGTAATCAACTTTTGGGAAAAAGTTAGCATTAAAGACAGATTAGGATTAGTTGATATTTATTGTCAACAAGGTTTCGACACTCAAGCAGAAAACGGCGCAAATCCCTAGTGAAAGAACCGCTCCAGCGACTGACGGATCCTGAGGAACAAATTGAAATGCTCTGTCACCTCAGCATGAGAATGATTATCATTCTCATGCTATGCTTGCGTAGTGGTATTTCCATTCCTTGAGGTTGTTATGCGGATTTGGTCTCTGTTATTTATTTAGAGGCATGGTACTATGCCCTCAAGATAGTCGGTTTTAGCGGGAATCAGCCGCTAAAGGAAACGGGGAAAGAGCAGTGTAAATCTGCCGCTGTCCCGCAGCTGTGAATGAGGAAATAGTTCCTCTTAGTCAGAATGCCCGCCGATGTGATTCACCCCTTAGCGACTGCGAGGTACAGTTATGGACGCTATTTTTTTCGCCTGCTTTTCGATCAAGGTTCAAGCAACTTGGGCCTTCAAAGGCTGCTTGAGCCAGAGCTTTTTCAGACTTACTTGCCAGTCCTGAGCATCAAAGTTCTCCTCTTAGAGTCGTGATGCGTCCAACGCAGTTGCGGCCATAGCCTGGCATCTAGCCTGGCATCTCCGCGACATAACATCAGGTCTTCTTTCTTGCCTCTAGTTCCTAGGCTCTACCTGGGAACGGGCTGCTTTGAGGCTCCTGTCTCCTGATCTGTGCTTTGAATACTGGTGGCAGGAGCGATCGCCGATACCCCCACCCCATCCCTTTTCTAGACCGATACCTTGGTCAAAGCGGGTGAAATTTTCCCATTGCTATTTCTATTCTCTTTCAATGTTTCAACCCGTGAATCAACATCACGCTCAATTCTGGCGTCCTGCTAAATGGCCTAGTTCTAAACTATTCGGTTCTAATACAGATTGTCCCAAGATATTTCGCCATATTTTATGGGTGACTTCTATATTGTGCTGCCTCGGAGTTACTGGAGAGCAGGCGATCGCCGGTGACCTACTCGCCAGTGATCTACCCGCCGATCGACTCGCCAATGACCTCAACGAAGATGCGGAAGACGGCATCCGCGTCAACGTCACCGGAGAGGTATTGGACCAACCGATCTCTTCACCCACCCGAGGGGAAAGCACCCTGCGGGATGTGACCCGCCCCGCCTACGTAATTAACCGGGAGCAGTTGCAACAGCAAGGTGCCCGCACCGTCAAAGAAGGGCTGCAATTCGTGCCGGGCATCCTGGGCGGCGGCACCGTGGGCACGGAAGTGAATGCCCTCAGCGGTCAATTCATTCGTGGCTCTAACAATACCCAGGTCTTGATTTTGCTGGATGGCCGACCGATCAATGCCCTCGGGGCTGGCGGATTTGACCTATCTGAAATCAGCACGGACAGCGTGGAACGCATTGAAGTGTTGCCAGGTGGCGGTTCCGTTCTCTATGGTTCCGATGCCATTGGTGGGGTTGTCAATATCATCACGCGGCAGCCCAGCGAAGGGCTCAGTGGTTCGGTCTCCGCCACCCTGGGCAGCTATGGCTACGATGACCAAACCCTTCAATTCAGTGGCACCGAAGATAAGTTGGGCTATTTCTTTAGCTATAACCGGATTCAGGCGGATAATGACTATCCCTTCGAGGTTGCTGGATTTGACCAAACGCGGGAGAACAATGACGCCAAGTATGACAATTTGACCCTGCGGTTGAACTATCCTGTGGGCGATCGCACCCAGCTCAGCTTTAGCGCCCTCTATTTACCCAAGGAACAAGGCGTTCCCGGTGGTGTTCCCATTGCTGAGCCCCTGTTTGGTCAAGGCTTTTCAATGAGCTAACCGATGAGAATCGCAAGTTTACCGATCAAGTTTTGACTGATTTTTCCGTCAGTTCTAAGCTGGGTGGCGGCGACGACTCTACCCTAACGGCTCGGTTCTATGCCGATTGGCTCAACACTCGCTTTGATAGCCGCACGGAGGAGGTGTTAGCGCTCTCTGTGGGGGACGATGGCGCGGCAGTTTTAGGGCCAAAGAATCTCACACCCAGTCGATTTCAAACCCGGCAGCGCTCCCTCGGTAGCCAAATTCAACACAACTGGCAATTTGCACCCAATCAAAGCATCGTTTATGGCTTTGATTTCCGCAGTACCCAAGTGGAAAACCTTCGCCAAAATTTGGTAACCGAGGTTGAAACAATCGGATATGAGGACACGATTAACCAAGGGGCGCTCTTTGCCCAATACAGTATCAAACCGATTGAATCTTGGAATATTGTTGTGGGGCTGCGGCAGGAGTTTAGCAGCCTCAATGAAGGGTCAGTTTTCTCTCCCACAGTGGGAACCAAGTTTAGCCTGGGCGAAAGTACGACCTTGCGGGCCAATTACATTCGCAACTTCCGCTTGCCCAGCCTCAGTAATCTATTCAACGTCAGTCCTGCTTCAATCGGAAATCCTGACCTGGAGCCAGAGCGGGGCAATAGTTTTGACCTGGGCATTGATCAATCCTTTGGGGACTTTGCCCTGCTGCGACTGACCTATTTCAATAATACGATTTCGGATTTGATTGCTTTTCGTCGCATTACGCCAGCCGAAAATGGTATTTCGGGCACTTTTCAAAACCTTGGTAAGGTCAGAACCCAGGGATTGGAGGCATCCTTGAATGTGAGACTTGCCGATAATGTCTTTGCTTCAGCCGGTTATACGCTCAACAGTCCCACCATTCTAGAGAGCGTCAATCCGGGTGAAGAAGATAACGAACTCCGATTTTCCGGAGCCGATAAGCTCAATTTAGGGCTTTGGTATGAGCGGCCCTCGGGTTGGTATGCTGGGATTTTAATGAGCTCCCTTGGCTCCTATCCAACCAATAATACAAATACGGAGTTTCTCTCAGGTTATACTACGTTTGATTTGCGATTTCAGGTGCCTGTGTCTGAGCAAATTAGTGCCACATTTGGGGTGCAAAATTTATTTGACCAGCGCTACCAGTTGTTTGCGGGGTATCCCAATGCTGGTCGAACCTTGGAAGGGAGTTTGAACTATCGATTTTAGGCTGAAATTATGGTAGAAAATGTGATCAAGGCTAGCGGTCTAACTAATTGCCCGATCTAGTTTAAAGATGATTATTTCTCAGGGAGTCGATTGACCCATGCCTCAGCTCAACTTTCCATTGCCCCAGCGAGTTACGCCTTTGAACCAGAGCGATCGTGAGGATCTTCCCACGGGGGGTTGGTTCGAATTTGAAGATTTCCCGGTCACCATCGATATCACCGCTCCCCTACTTCATTCCCTGTTTGTGGAGCATTGGCAGCAGGTGGGCGTGGGCCATATGGTGGATGGCAGCGTCCTAGAGCTGGAGCTGAACCAGCCGCCTAAGATCTGCCGTCTCTACGATGGCTATCTCACCGTCGTAACCGAGGGCTGGCACCTGCATCTCTGCCTCGAACCCCATCGCGGTGGCCCGGACCAGCGTACGCCCAGCGAGTTGAGTCAGCAGCGTTTGGTCAGTCGGGGAGCCCTCTATCGACGATTCAATGCCAAGGGACAGCCGCGAAGCTGGGGGATTCAGTTTTGGAATGGGGCGGGGGTGAAGATGATGAATTTGTTTTTGCCGAATCCCTTCGTGGGGGAGAACGAGGACCTACTGCCGGAGAATCGGCCCAATCTGGACAGGCTAAAGCTGTATGAGCAACTCAGGCGCATTTACGTTTTGGGAGAAGCGGACTTGCCCTACCGCGAGAACCCTCTCAAGCGCCCGTTTATTTCCGTTTGTCGCTCCAGTCGCTGCAACGGTCGGCAGGATTGGCAGTCGGTTCACCAGGCCGTGACCGAGGCCGTGGAAGCCGCCGGGCTGGACATTGATGTGATCAGTTCGGGCTGTTTGGAAGTCTGCAAAATGGGGCCAATTGTTTTCTATTCTGGGGATGGTCGCTCCGAGGAGATGGCCCAAAGCACCTGGTACAGCCGGGTCACGCCGGAGGTGGCCCAGCAGATTGTCACGGAGCATTTGGGCGAGGGGTGCAAAGTTCGATCGCATCTCTATCCCCCAATCAGACCTTCAGTCAAAGCCCCAGTCTAAGCCCAGTCCCAAATCTAGCCCTCAATTCAGCCCCAGTCTCCCCATGCCCCATCACCGCTCCTTCAGGACTATCGGGGCTGCGATCGCCCTCCTGGCTCTAGCCGGCTGCCCAGGGTGCCGAGTTTCAACTCAATCTGAAGCCGAGACTCCAAGCGGGGCTTCAGGCGAGCCCTCAGCCCCAGGAGACATCGCTCAGCAACGGGAAGGTTCAGAATGCATCAGCAACTATGACCCCAGTAAGGATTACTTCCCGAACAAAATCACCGTGACCTTCGCGGAGGGCTTCAGCGTCACCTATCACAACCACTACAAACATGTCACGGTCTCCCAGCCCTGGAAAGATGCCGACACTGCGTTTGAATATCTCCTGGTTCAATGCGGAGCGCCGGTGCCAGAAGGCTTTCCAGCAGCCCAGGTGATCTCCGTTCCGGTGGATAGTGTTGTTGCGCTTTCAACCACCCATCTGCCCCACCTGGATCTCCTCGGCGAGGTTGATCGCCTCAAAGGTGTGAGCAACTTTGATCAAGTCAACACCCCCAGCGTCCGGGCCAAAATCGATCGCGGTGAACTCCAATCGTTCTATTCCGGCAGCAGCTTGGACCTGGAACGCTTAGTCCTGGCCCAGCCCGATCTGATCACCACCTATGGCACAGGCGATGGCGATCGCGATACCCATCCCCGCCTGATCCAAGCTGGGCTGTCGGTGGCCATCAATGCCGAATACGTGGAGCGCTCAGTGCTGGGTCGGGCGGAATGGCTCAAGTTCACCGCCCTGTTTTTGAACCAGGAGGCGAAAGCCGAAGCCGCCTTTGGCCAAATTTCTAGCCAGTATCAGGCCATGGCGGCCCTGACCCAAAACCTACGAGATCGCCCCACGGTGGTCACCGGCTTTAGCCACAAAGGCACCTGGTACATGCCCGGCAATGACAGCTACGTGGCCCAGTACCTCCGGGATGCCGGGGCCAGTTACCTCTGGCGCGATCTGCCGGGGCCGGGCAGCAACCCCCTGGATTTTGAAGCGGTGTTTGAGCGGGCGGTGGGGGCCGAGTTTTGGCTCAATGTCAGCCAGGATTGGCAAACTACGGGGGATGCGATCGCCGCCGACCCGCGCTATGGCAACTTTGCCGCCTTGGCACAGGGGCGGGTCTTTAGCCCCAATGCCCGCCTCAATGAGACCGGAGGCAATGACTACTGGGAGAGCGGCGTGGTTCAGCCCCACCTCGTGCTTGCCGATTTAATCAAAATTTTCCATCCGGACTTACTGCCCGACCATGGGCTGGTCTATTACAAGCCACTTCCATCCGAGCGTCCCCCTGATCCTTCTCTGGGCGCGAGCATAGGCCCATGAAGCGGATCAATCCCCGCCGCCCTCTCCTTTCCAAGCCAGGGCGGCCCTACTGGGCGATCTTGGCTCTGGTTCCGCTGGTTCTGGCTTTACTGTTGGCCAGCCTCGCCCTCGGCTCCGTTCCCATCCCCCTGGGCGAAGTCTTGAGCATCCTCCAGGGCGGCGAAACCAGTAACCCAGCCTGGCGGACGATCGTCCTACAATTCCGGTTTCCCCGCGCCCTGACGGCCCTGGCCGCCGGAGCGGCCCTGGGCCTGAGTGGTCTCCAGCTCCAGGCCCTGTTTCGCAATCCCCTGGCGGGGCCATCCCTACTGGGGATCAATGCGGGGGCCAGCCTGGGGGCCGCGCTGGTAGTGCTGATGGGAGCCAGAATTCCACCGGGCTGGCTCACTCAGTTGGGCGTTGTAGGAGCAGCTAATTTAGGGGCCGGGGCGACCATGGCGATCGTGGTCTTGGTGGCCCAGCGGCTGCGAAATCCCCTCGCACTATTGCTGTTTGGTCTGATGTTCGGCTACACCGTTTCGGCGATCGTGACGGTGCTGCTGCACTTTAGCAGCCTCGAACAAACCCAAGCCTATGTGATTTGGACCTTTGGCAGTTTCGCCGGGGTGACCTGGGAGCAACTGCCGCTGCTGTTGGGGCTGGTGGTGATTGGGGTAGGGGTCTCTGGGTTATTGGGGCGATCGCTCAACCTTTTGCTCCTGGGCGAAGACCAGGCCGTGGGCCTAGGGCTCAACCTCAAGCAACTGCGGGTCGGGCTGATCATCCTCGCCTCCCTCCTCGCCGGAACCGTCACCGCCTACTGTGGCCCCATTGCCTTCCTTGGCGTTGCCGTCCCCCACCTCTGTCGCCAGCTCTTTCGCACGGTCGATCACCGGCTACTCACCCCTGGAGTGGCCTTAGTGGGAGCCGGTCTGGCCCTCCTGGCCGATGGCATTGCCCAGCTCCCCGGCAGCCAAACCCTACTACCCCTCAATGCCGTCACCGCTCTCCTGGGTGGGCCGATCATCGCCAGCCTAGTACTCCAGCAGTCTCGGCGGCGTTAGCGGTCTAGCCCCGGAGCAGGACCAGCCAAGCTCAACTAATGAATGGAATGATTGGATTTCTTGACAAGGATTTTCAAACATGGGTAAAAGTAAGCCCAACTTTGTAGAATCTGTCTCAAATTACAGCCCGACAAGATTTCTCTTGTTGTCCAGTTCGAGGTAGACGGGATGACTTTGGGCGATCGCGCTTTGAATCGCTTCTGAGAGCGCCTCTGGCTTGACCTGGGCAATGACCTTGAGATTGGGATATTGCGATCGCAACAAGATGACATCCAGCGACAATGCCGTGCGAGTGCGCGCTAGAATGATAACGGTTATCAGTCTCGATGTACAGTGGCCCTGCATTACGGTCGCTGAAGGTTGTTTTTTGCTTTATGGGTCTGCTGTTTCCATCTGTCTCGCTTGAGTCCGATCTGCCGTCATCGATTGACCTGGCCATCATCGGAGCAGGCCCCCAGGCCCTCACCCTCGTGACCCATCTGCTACAAAAACGCGCTAAGTTGCGGGGGCGGTTTCGGGTGTTTGATCCCAGCGGGGCCTGGTTGAGTCGCTGGCGATCGCAGTTTGCCGCCCAGGAAATTCAGCATTTGCGATCGCCTGCGGTCCATCACCCCGATCCCCATCCCGTTGCCCTACGCAACTTTGCCCAGGCAACGTCAGCGGAATTCCACCCGCCCTACGACCGACCGGGGACGCAGTTGTTCAATGATTTTTGTACCTCGGTGGTGGCGCGCTGGCAGTTGCAGGATTGCTTGATTCCCCAGGCCGTCACGGAGCTGAAGGTCGAGTCGGGGCGATCGCCCTTTGTGCTGACGACCCCAGCGGGGCAGGTGCGGGCGCGGCGGGTGGTGCTGGCGACGGGAGCAGGCCAGGCCCATTGGCCTGACTGGGCGCTGCGATCGCGCTTGGAGCTGGGGTTGGGTTCAGAGCTGACTCCCGCCCAGCCTCACCCTCCGATTCGCCATGCCAGTCAGATTGATTTGGCCCGGCTTGCCGACCTAACGGGAGAGCATGTTTTGATCGTGGGCGGTGGGCTGTCCAGCGGGCATTTGGCCCTGGGTGCCATTCGGCGCGGGGCCAGGGTGACGCTGCTGCTGCGAGGCCCAGCCAAGGAGAAGCTATTTGATGCCGATCCGGGCTGGCTGGGGCCAAAGTACCTCAAGGGATTTGCCCAGGAGCCGGACTGGGAAAAGCGTTGGCAGATGATCAAAGCGGCTCGCAATGGCGGTTCGTTTACGCCAGAAGTGTTGACACAACTGCGAAAGCTGAGCCGTGACGGAAAGGTTGAGTTGCTAGAGCATTGCGCCATTGAGCAAGCGGAGCCTGAGACCGATCTTTCAGCCCATTCCTCCCGCCCAGGCTGGCAGGTGCGGTATCGAGAAGACGGTAGTGGGCTGTTGAGAACGTTGGTGGGCGATCGCCTCTGGCTGGCCACAGGCCAGGTCATGGATGCTCGCCAGCACCCGCTGCTGCAATCGGTTCAGCAAGCCTATCCAACCCAGATGGTTGCAGGATTGCCAGTGTTGGATCAGCATCTGCGCTGGCCGGGGCTGGAGCTATTTGTCCTGGGCGGGCTGGCGGCGCTGCAACTGGGGCCAGCGGCGCGGAATATCCATGGTGGCCGCATGGCGGCAGAACGGGTGGTCCCGGCGATCGTCAAGCCAAGCTTAGCCCTGGGGATCAGTGACACGCCCCCTGTCCGAAGTATTAAATAATTGATGAGAATGGTAATCGTCGTTATTCTCATCAATTGTCCTGAATTAGGCTTTTGACTGAATTTCTGTCTTGAACAGCAGCATTCAAGTCACCAGCATGAGTCAACTACCCCAGGTCTAATTTAAATGGGGAGTCAGGATTTTTTGAACGAATCGATCTATTTGCGAGAAAATGCGGCGGTTACAGCGGCAATCTCCAGCGGGCAATATCGCTCTGGGCTCGATGAATTTTTGCAAGAAGGTCAATTTGTCGAGCGTCGGGGGGTGATTTTTAACGGTACCCAAGGCAATGACCTTGTGTTCTCAGCGGGGCAGAAGTCTTCGGTAATTGGGGTCAAGGTCGCGAGTGCGACAGTCGGTAGCCGACTGATCAACGCCGAGGTCGAATCCTTTGGCTTTGGCGAGCAGGATGTTCTGCTGGGTTCGCCGGGGCGGAATGTGTTTTACTTGGGTGACAATGCCCTCGAAGCTCCTCGCGATTTTTACTTAGGGAATGGAGCAGCAGATTTTGCCACCGTTCGCTTTTTTGACCCCACGAGCGAAGATGCCATTTATCTGGCTGGTCAGCCCGAAGACTATGAATTTGGGCGTTGCATAATTAAGAGATGACTCAGAGGAAAAAGAGGAATGGAATGTCCAGAATGTCAGTCCACTCACATCCGTAGAAATGGGAAGAGGCGAGGTAAGCAGAATCACATTTGTATGAACTGTGGACGACAGTTTGTGGAGTCCCCT
>JAAUOP010000198.1 GCA_012034805.1 Synechococcales cyanobacterium CRU_2_2
TTCGATCGTTTATATTTTTGCGCCGAATTGGTCGGGTTTCATGGTGGGCAAACTGGCGGATGACATGGGGGAAGGCGGCATTTCGACCGGCTTGGGGGGCGATTATGGCCCATGTTTCGGACTATGCGCCCCAGCGCCGTGCCCAGACGATGAGTTGGATGCTCTTGGGCGAAGATGCCGGGGCGATCGTCGGACCGATCGTGGCGGGGCTGCTGTGGACAACTTGGGGTCTCCCGGTGATGTTGGGAGCGCGGGTGGTGCTGGCGATTGGAACGGAACTATACACGGTTTATTTAACCCGATCGCTGGAACGCCAGACGCCATCCACCGCGATCGTTGATTCAAACCATTGATTAAATCCAATGCTTAAACGCTTTGATAAGAGATCTCTCACTCTTTCTTCATCGAGCGTTCACAATTTAGGGGAAAGTTAAATATAGGTTAATTGAACGCTAACGAAAGATTAAGTCCGGTAACGCAATTCTGATTTGAGTCTTGGGTTGGAATTGCTGAAATTTTCCGCATTGCAGTAAACAATTAATCATTGAGGATTTCCCCATGCAGGCAATTATCTTAGCCGCAGGCACTGGTTCACGTTTGGCAACAGAACTTAAGGGTAAGCCCAAATGTCTCGCCCCTTTGACTAACGATATTAGTCTGATTGAATATCAAATAGCGGTGCTCAATAGCGTTGGCATTACGGAAATTTGTTTGGTGCTGGGCTATCGCGCCCATGAAATTTACCGTCAAATGGGCGATCGCTGTCATTGCATTATGAATCGTCGCTATGCAGAAACCAATAGTTTGTATTCCCTGTGGTTGGCGCGGAATTGGGTGCAAGACGATTGTTTGATTATGAATAGCGATATTTTGGCCCATCCGACCCTGTATAAGCGTTTGCTCAAGGCGAATGGTGATGCCTTGGCCTATGATTCTTGGTCGGGTGATGAAGCGGAGCATATGAAAGTGATGTTTCGATCGGGCCAGTTGCAGGAAATTAGTAAATCTATGCCAGCTCAGGATGCCGATGGGGAAAGCGTCGGGCTATTGAAGTTTAGTCACGCCAGTATGACGGCGCTATTTGCCGAAGCAGAAACGGCATTACAAGTTGGGGGCGAAAATCAATGGGCACCAGCGGCGATCGCCCGTTTAGCCCAACGTCAAACAATTGTGGGCGTCGATATTGCTGGATTGCCTTGGATTGAAATTGATTTTCCGGAAGATTTGCAGCAAGCCCGCCACAAGGTATGGCCGTTATTGCCTATTGGTAAGCTCCCACAGTTAGTCACCCGTCAGCGACAAGCGAGTTAAATCGGTGCAGCGGAAATTGATATGTTGATTCGAGGAAATGGGTTATGGGTTATGCACGAGACATCGTATTTCAGGCGGTGCAAAAAATTTGCTGTCCGGCAATGATCGAACCAATATTGGTCCAGGCTTGGGCACATTGGCGCGGGCAGTCGCCCAAAAGTATCCAGGTGCGGCCCAATCTGATCTACTATCGTCCCGGCGATCGGGCACGTGTAGTGACGGATGTGATCGTCACCCTGGCAGATGAGACGGCCCCGATCACCCTGCAATTTTTCTTTAATGTCTTTGCCGATGGAGCGGCAGTCAACCAGCAAGTGGCCGAGAGCGATCAACTGGCGGTACCACCCCAAGTGGCGCTCCCCGTATTCGCGATCGAGGCATGGCAAACCGTGGTTTGGACGCTGCCCCATGCGCCTTGTTTGCCGGAATTAAATAATTTATTGCAGCCGGAATATTTCTGTCCGTTGTTGATTTCCTTGAGTGATTTACCCACTCAGGTGGAAGACTATCCAGCCCCGCAGCTGTTTCGCTATGTACCATTCAAACGGGCAATTCTGACTTGGCACAGTCCGAAGACAGATCGACGTTATTTTGTAAAGCTTTGCACCGAGGCGGAGTTTCCCCAGGTGGTCGATCATTTCCGCCAACTGCATCAGATTGCCGATCGATTGAGTTTTGCCGTGCCCGAAGTGGTGGCGGCGGATGTGGCAACGCGCACAGTGTCGATGCGGGCCTTACCGGGCGAACAATTTACCAAAATCATGGCGCAATTGCGGCCTGCAACCTTTAGCCAAGTGGGTCAGATCCTGGCGGAGTTGCACCATGCGGATTTAATGCCGACGCGGGGTTGGAGTGCGGCAAAGGAGCTAAAAACTGCTGGTAAAGCGATGGCCGAAGTCAAACTCGCCCTACCGCATCTCAGCAAGGCAATCGATCAGGCGATCGGAGAATTGACGGCGAAAGCTGGGCAAATTGTGTTTTCTCGCAATTATCCAATTCATGCCAATCTGTTTGGTGATCAGATTCTTTATACGCCACAACGGTTGGGGATGGTTGATTGGGATACGCTTTCCCTAGGCGATCCCCATTATGATTTGGGTCGGTTGGTGGCGCATTTGATTTATTTGGCGGGGTGTAATCAGTGGGAACGCCCTGCGGTTAAGGCTTGCATTACAGCGCTCTTGGCAAGCTATGCAGCGGCGATCGACTGGGCAATCGACCCGACTTGTCTGGCTTGGCACATCACCTTACAGCTGCTCCTACGCGGCAAAATATCATCGCTCCGGAAGCTGCCGGAGCATTGGCCGGAGCATTTAGAATTTGTGGTGGCCGAAGCCCAATGCTTACTGCTTGGGAGGAGTGAATTTGTGACGCTGCCCGCAATTGGCCGACAAGTACAACCGCAAGTACAACCACAAAGTTAGGAGTGAATTTGATGAATCTTGCTAAAGTCCCCCATGATGGATTTGAATCCGGGATGTCTGGGTCGCCGCGATTGGCTTTTTACCTGCGTTCCAGTGGTAATTTGCATTATTTTGCGGCGGTTCAGCCTTATCTGGACTATTTCATGAAGGACGATCGGTATCAGGTGTTTTTGGTGGTGCAGGATACGACCACGCAATTGCACCCAGAATACGCGGGCTATCAGCATCTATTGACGAATAATTGCGATTTGGACACCTATGACTTGGTGATTACGCCTTCGTTTTTGCGGGCGGAGGAACGCAGCGATCGCACCCAAGCCGTGCAGATTTTCCATGGTATGTCCGATAAGCCGTTCACCTATGAACGGGACTTTAGCGGTTATGTCCGCTGTCTTTGTGTGGGCCAACGGCAAGTCGATCGATTGTTAAAAACGCCCTGTAATCAGTCGATGCGTTGGACGCTAGTCGGCTATCCCAAGTTTGATTATCCGCCGAAATCGCTCCCCCTGTTCCAAAATGACAAAAAAACGATTATCTATTGTCCAACTTGGCGTAAAGAGCATATTAGCTCGATCGAGATTTTCCTCGACCATCCGGCGGTCATGGTGGAATTGTCGCTGGACTACAATTTAATTGTCAAACCCCATCCGAATATTTTTAATCCCGATCGACAGTTTTATGACCAAAGCATTGTCGATCGCTTGGAGCAAATCCAGCAAGTGCCGGATGTGAAGCTGATTCGATCGGGGAATGTGATGCCTTGGTATGCCCAGGCGGATTTATTGATTGGCGATATTTCGGCGGCGGGGTATGAGTGGTTGTATTTCAATAAGCCAATCGTCTTTCTCAATCCGCAACCGGGAAAATTGGAGCCGAGTCAGGATATTGAGGCAATGACCTATCTTTGGCAATGTGGGCCAGTCTGTGATGATATGCAGAGGCTGAAGGCATTAGTCGATCACAGCTTAGCAATCGACCCCAATCAAACTATCCGCGAATCGCTATTGCATTACAGTGTCTTTCAGCCGCGTGACAATGGGGCGACACTGCGAGGGATTACTGAAATTGAGGACATCTTGGCTCAACAAAAATGATTAACAGCTGAATCAAGCGATTGATTTAACCGAAGTTTAAGCTAAAATTAAATCTAGATTTAACTAAATTTAACTAACTTTGTAATTGACATTACCAAAACCATCTTCAAAGCGTGTAGTCACTTTCTAGCAGGGTTATGCGCTTTTAATTTATAAGAAAATCTTCATGTTTTTCTCATTCTTGCTTCATCAAGGTTTGCGAATCTTAAAGTCAAGCAACAACGTATTACATGCCTGGTTAACCGATACCTACTCGATTGGGGCCTTGTTATTTAATCTCCAGTTGTTGCTGGATTGAAATCAGAATTTGAGTTGAACGCGCTAAAGATTAATTGCCCTCACCTATTCTTGCTAGGAATTTAATTATGCGTGTATGTGTGATTGGTACGGGCTACGTTGGCCTTGTGACCGGGGTTTGCCTCGCAAAGATTGGCCATGAAGTGATTTGTATTGACAATAATGTGGCGAAGGTGGAACAGCTCCGATCGGGCCAGTCGCCGATTTACGAACCGGGCTTAGAGTCGCTGATGCTGGAAGCAATCGCTGCCGATCGGCTGCAATTTTCCACTGATTTGGCGGCTGGAGTACAGCATGGCGAGATTTTATTCATTGCCGTGGGGACGCCCGCGCTGCCTAATGGCGAAAGCGATACGCGCTATGTTGAGGCCGTAGCCCGTGGTATTGGTGCGCATCTCAATGGTGGCTATAAAGTCGTGGTGAACAAGTCCACGGTACCGATCGGATCAGGCGATTGGGTGCGGCGGATCATCCTCGACGGCGTGGCCGATCGACAGGATAAGATTGCCGGATTTGATGTGGTGAGTAATCCGGAATTCCTGCGTGAGGGAGCGGCGGTACATGACACATTTAATCCCGATCGGATTGTCCTAGGCAGCAGCAGCGCCCAAGCGATCGATTTGATGCAGAAATTGTATGCACCTTTGGTCACGCGGCAATTTGCTGACCCGCAATTAGCCGATTTACCACCAGTTCCCGTGGTCGTCACCGATTTGGCCTCGGCGGAAATGATTAAGTATGCCGCCAATGCCTTTTTAGCTGTCAAGATCAGCTTTATAAATGAAGTTGCTAACGTCTGCGATCGCGTGGGAGCAGATGTCATAGAGGTTAGTCGAGGTATTGGGTTAGACTCGCGCATCGGCGCAAAATTCCTGCAAGCAGGGATTGGTTGGGGTGGTTCCTGCTTTGGCAAAGATGTGTCAGCACTGATTCACACTGCCACCGACTACGGCTACACTGCGGAGCTACTCAAAGCCTGCGTGCAGGTCAACCAGAATCAGCGAGGATTAGTTGTGGAAAAACTCCAGCAGGCATTGAAAATCCTTAAAGGTAAAACCATTGGTTATTGGGCTTAGCATTTAAGCCAGATACCGATGATATGCGCGATGCCCCAGCTCTGACCTTAATCGAGCAACTCAGTCGCCTTGGTGCTAAGGTCAAAGCCTACGACCCAATCGTGTCGCAATCTGGTATTCGCGATGCACTCTCTAATGTAATTGTGGAAACTGATGCCGAACGTCTAGCCGATGGTTGCGATGCCCTGGTACTGGTAACAGATTGGGCGCAATTTCGGGAACTGGACTACACCAAAATGGCAAAGCTGATGACAAATGCCGTGATGGTAGATGCTCGTAATTTTTGCGATCGCACGGCGATCGAGGCCGCAGGCTTCAAATATGTCGGCATGGGTCGTTAGCCGATACTTAGCCAATACCAAAAGAAGGTTAAAGATGGTCGTGCAGGTACGAGTTAGCCAAATTGAGGTACTGCCTGGGCAACGGGCAGTACTGCACGACATTGCCTGGGCAGAATTTGAAGAAATCATCCAGGAATTAGGCGAGCACCGAGCTACTCGCATTGCCTACTTCGATGAAACACTAGAGATTCGGATGCCATTACCAGAACACGAACGCGCTAAGGTAATTATTGGCGATCTGCTCAAAATCTTGCTTGATGAGTTAGGGCAGGAGTGGGAATCACTGGGTTCTTCCACTTTTAAGAAACAAATTATGCAGGCAGGCATTGAGCCAGATGACTGCTTTTACATCAAAAATTATGCGTCGATGATTGGCAAGAAACGGTTGGATATGAACGTCGATCCACCCCCCGATTTGGCAATTGAGGTCGATCTGACATCAGATACGCAAATAAGCGCCTATGAAGCCCTGGGCGTTGCCGAGATCTGGCGATACAAAAATGCTAGGTTAGCCATCAACCTTCTGGAAGCAGGCTGTTATGTGGAATCTCCCCATAGCCTGCTGTTCCCTAATTTGCCGATTATTGAGGGAATATCGCAATGTTTGAAGCGCAGTGCGGAAATACCGATGAGTGCAGTCCGAAGGGAATTTAGTCAGTGGGTACGCGAAGAGGTCAGAGAAATTAGGAGATCGCGATGACCAATCCCTTTACCGTTGGTAAGCCAGTATCTCTAGACCGCTTTATCGGTCGTAAATCTGAGGTCGAGACGGCCTTCGATCAAATTTTTAATCGCAGTCATTTGGCGATCTGGGGCGGCACGGGGATGGGTAAGTCCTCATTGCTCAAGTATGTGACATCGCCTGAAGCTTGGCAACTACGGGGAAATGATATCTCTGACGCGGCGATCGCTCGGGTTAACTGCCTGGCGCTAGAACCGTTTACAGCGGCTAAATTTTGGCGTGCTGTTTTGCGATGCTCAAAGCCCAGTTAGATGGAGAGGTAGACCTGCAAACCTATATAGATACTTTGCTGCAAAAAGAAGCCAATATATCTGACGATGTGCTGGCTGTATTGCGGGAGTTAGGCAAATGCAACAAATATTTAGTACTGTTGGTAGACGATTATGATGCGGCACTGCGACCCAACCCTCAGTATGGTGAAGGTGCCATAGAAGCATTTTGAGTGAGTGTCGCGGCATGCCTCCTTAAATGAGGAAC
>JAAUOP010000007.1 GCA_012034805.1 Synechococcales cyanobacterium CRU_2_2
GGAGTTTGCTGTATTATCAGTATAATTATTACTTCAAGAGATGTAATTAGTTCGTTTACCGGCGAACGCATTGGATTCGATTTGGTTAAGACATAAAGCCTGGCTAGCCATTGTTGATGAATGCAGTCCACACCATTTAGGAAGGGTGTTCCCGTGCCATCTACCACGACAATCAAAGCATCAAAATTCGCGTCTACGATGACGCCTAGCTCCAGCTCTGCGCTCTACGCAAAGCTGTTTGATGCCTTAGAACCCAGCGCTATCGACCAGATCCTCCTTCAGCTCGCCGCCAGCGCGATGCGGATGGGGGGCCATCGTTACGGTGCGTTTTTGGATGCAGCGACGACTGCGGCCAAATGCGCAATTTACACGACCTATTTAGAGCAGGGACAAAACCTGCGCAAAACTGGTGGGTTGCACCATGTAGAACCAAAACGGGTCAAGGCGATCGTTCAGGAAATTGATGCCGCCTTGAATGAGGGCAAACTGCTCAAGACACTCGGCTCCCAGGAGCCTCGCTATTTGATCCGGTTTCCCCATCTCTGGTTGCAGCAATATCCCTGGTATCCCAATCAGCCGAGGTTGTTGACCAACCGTCTGACCTTGGGTGAAAAGCAGAAGATTGAGGAGACGCTCCCCAATGAACTGCCCGATGCTTGCTTGCTCAACTCCTTTCAATTTATGGAGTTGATTGAGCTACTGCACATGAAGTCCCAAGACCATCTGCCCCCCGATCGCCGCATGCCCCTGAGCGAGGCGCTTGCTGAACATATCAAGCTGCGCTTGCTCTATTCGGGAACGGTGTTGCAAATCGATTCCCCTTGGGGGCTACCGTTCTACGCTCTGGCGAGAACATCCTACTCACCGAAGGGTGAACAGGAGCGAGCCTATGTGGTGATTGAAGACGTAGCTCGGTTCTTCCGGCTGATGCAGGTTTGGGTGGACGAGAAACCCGGCGTTATGCGAGCACTGGAAGCGTTTGATATTGACCCAGAGCTGCGAGAAGAGGCCATTCAAGAGCTCGATCGCTATGTGCAAAGCTGGGCTGATAAGTACCACGTTGAGGGCGGCCAGCCAATGATTATGCAACTGGTAGTCGGCGAGCGCGAGGACTAGTTGCCCTGATGGATCAAAGGCTCTAATCCGGACTGTGTTTAACACTGTGTTCAACAAGGCCTTAAGCGACCCCATCGGGGTCGCTTTTTTACGCAACCCGAGCGATTCGAGATCTCATCCCTCCTACTGCAGAGGTCGACGCTTCGGTGGTGTGGTGTTGAGTCTCATTTCAAATAGGGCAGCACCAATCGGTAGTCTTCCCCACAAGCAGGCGAACCCCATGGGGAACGACGAGACCAACAAAGCCGACTAAGCTAAGGGCTACGAGAATGCAGGGAGCTGCGATCGCCACCTCCCGCCAGCCCCGGCCATTGAGGCTTCCCACTAGCCAGTTGAGCACCGACTGCGTCCGGCTTTCTTCAGAAAATAACAGCAGAATCGACTGAATTGAACCCAACAAAGTGCTAGGCGCTACGTCTCCCAATATGGCGGCCACAGGATAGACCCGGAGAGGGCTGTAATTTCATGTTGTGTTGCAGCCTCCGCTTATTCTTGGGCGGGCTGAAGCGGCTCAGGTTCAGGTTGAGGCTCGGCTGCAGGTTCGGGTTCGTAGACGGGTTCGGGTTCATAAATCGGTTCGGGCTCGTAGACGGGCTCGGGTTCGGCTACAGGTTCAGGTTCGTAGACGGATTCCGCAGCCGGCTCGACCACCGGCTCTGGGACAGGTTCAGAGACAGGATCTTCTGGGATGGGCTCTGGGATAGGTTCTGCAATGGGTTCGGGTATGGGCTCTGCAACCGGCTCAAACACTGGCTCTGCAACCGGCTCAAATACTGGCTCTCCGACAGATTCGGGTGTTGCTTCTGAGGGTACAGTCGGCGGAATGATGTTTTCGGGAATGGAGAGGAATGGTTTGTCTGGTGCAGGTTCTTGGGCGGTTGGGGCTTTATCCACCGGGGCTGGTCTTGCGGCCTGCCGTTCTGCTTCTCGCTGAGCAGAGATGGCGGCGTTCTGCTCGGCTTGGCGTCGCTCTTCGGCGTTCAGGTCGTTAGCTTCGAATTTGATGCGAACGGGGCGATCGCGGTCCTCTGCGGGTTGAGACTCCAGTTGACGACGCAATTTGTCTAGAAATTCCTGCTTATCACGCTCGATGGCTGCGTCAAGTTCTGGATCGCCTGTCGATCGTTCTAAGGTCAAATCAACGAGCTTACCCTTGTCGTTGTAGACCGGGCGAAAGCGTTCGGATAGGCCTGCGGTGACGCGATCGCCACCTCTGCGTTGATAGCCGACATTGGAAGACTTTCGGGGCTTTGGCCTCGCGGGTTCAGCTTCGCGGATCGCGACGGGTTTGGGCGGCTCGGGTCTGGGCGGCTCAGGTTTAGGTGGTTCGGGTTTGGGCGGCTCGGGTTTAGGTGGCTCGGCTGCGTCGGAGCTGGCTGCATCGGAGCTGGCTGCGTCGGAGCTGGCTGCGTCGGAGCTAGCTGCATTGGCCGTGCTTGTCTTGGAACTGGCTGACTCGGTAACGATATCTGAATCTGTCTCTCTTGCAACTTCAGACAACGCCTCCGACGAAGACACTTTCGTTGGTGCAATATCCGTTGGTGCAACATCCGTTGGTGCAACATCCGTTGGTGCAATATCCGTTGGCGCAACATCCGTTGGCGCAATATCCGTTGGCACGACTTCTGATAACGCTTCGGGGGGAGACGTATCCGCCTGTCGAGCCGTCTCAGGAGAAACTTCCGGTGGCGGCTCGGCGGCGGCCTGAGGCGGTAGTGGAACTTCTTGCGGCTGGACAGTGCTCTCTGGGAAAGTCTCAACAGGACTGGTAGCAGTGGCTAGGGTCTCCGTTTGCGTCCGAGGCGAGACTTCTGGAAGGGATGCAGATTCGGGCTTAGATTCTGTCTCTGGCGCAAACTCAAACGCTTCAATAATAATTTCTTTGGCTTCCGGTTCTTGAGGCTGCTGCGACGAACCGATGCTGGTGCTCAGCACACCTCCATGCAACGCCAGTGAACCCACGACGGCTGCGCCCAAAAACCGATGCAACGATCGCGCCTCTTGCCATCGCTGAGCCGCGATCTGTCTGGCGATGTGAAATTGTGCCTCACCGACTTCGCATTGAATCTCAGTTTGTGATGAATGGGTGGTTTCGGATGCTGGTTTTTGGGGATCGGACGAATCGGCAGAGTGAACCGGCATAGTGCTTCCTGAAGGGTATTCACCCTCGGATCTACTTATCTTTGACGTGCCTTCTGGAGGATGCGCTGTCTAGGGTAGATGCGTGCAGGCGGCTTGTGTGCAAGCGGTGTGGATGATTCCATGCACAGACGCTTCCATCATCTGTATCAGAGCTGTATCAGAGCCTTCCTAAGAGTACATCCCAGTAACGTAGAAGGCAACGGATCCGTTTATCCTAACGCAGGGCAACGCTTTCGGCGATCGGCTAATGGTCTCTCCTGCTATCTGGCCTCGAACTCGGGCTTGGTTTTCATGACTTAGTTGCAATTATTAGTTGCAATTATATGTCATTTGCGCTTGAATCGATTATCGGGTTGAGTGTAATTACCTAAAAAAGCGCGAAACGCCGTGACGAGACATCTTTGGGATTTGCCGCGATGAGACACCTTTGGGATTTGCTGTTGGCTTCGGGGTGGACGGCTGCGCCTCTGCTTCTGTTTTCTGTGGTGGCAATCGCCTGTGCCGTGGAGCGGGGATTATTTTGGAGCCGTTTATCGAAGCGCCAGCCTCAGGTGATGCGCAGCGCCTTGAGTGCTTTGGATTCGTCGCCGGAGTTGGCGATGGAACAGCTACGCCGCAATATCAATTTGCCGGTGGCGCGTTTGTTTTTGGAAGCAATGGCCCTAGAGGACGCAAGCCCAGAGGAGTTCGCTTTGGCGGTGGAGGCTGGAGTTCAGGCTGAGCTTCCAGGCCTGAAGCGATTCACGAATGTGTTTGATGTGATTGTGTCGTTGTCACCGCTGTTGGGTTTGTTGGGAACGGTCTTGGGGCTGATTCGCTCCTTTGCTTCGCTCAATTTAGGCGATATTGGTGGCAGCAATTCCCTGGGGGTAACAGGGGGTATTAGCGAAGCATTGCTCTCGACGGCATTTGGGCTGATTGTGGCGATCGGAACGCTATTTATCTCCAGCATTTTCCGGGGCTTCTATGTGCGGGAGTTAGCCACGATTCAGGAATATGCCGCCAAGTTTGAGCTGCTTCATCGCCGTCGGGCAAAGCCGGAGGTCTATGCGACGTATTCATGATGAGCTGATCGATCGGCGGCCCGAGATTAACATTGTGCCGATGATCGATGTAACGTTTGCGCTGTTGACATTCTTTATTTTGGCGACGCTGTTTCTAACCAAGTCGGAGGGGTTGCCGGTGAATCTGCCAGTCTCCTCCCAGGCACGGTTGCAGCAGGAACCGGTGCGGATGACGATTTCTGTCGATCTTGCCGGGAAGGTCTACGTGGATAAGACGGAAGTTGCTGTTTCGGCTTTGGGCCCGCAGTTGGCGGAGGCGAAGCGAAAAAATCCGAATACGCTGGTGGTTTTGAATGCGGATGGTGGAGTGACCCACGACCGGGTGGTGGCAGTGTTGGATCAGATTCGCTCGGTGCCGGGGCTGAAGATGGCGATCGCCACCAAACGACCTTAGGCAGAAGGTGTTGCCTCCAAGGGGCTGCGCCCCGAGAGAAGGTGCACCCGAATATTTGCAAACGTTTTTTTGAGGGTGTGGATAATGAAAATGAAACGCGTTCAATTTTGTGCCGCGTTGGCGACGAATGCTGTGGTGTTGGGTTTGGGGATGGCGACGGCCCAGGCGGTGGAGGGCATAGCCAGCCTGGGTTTAGAGCCAGACCTAGAGAATACTGTGGCCCAGATAGAGAAGTTGCCGACCCTACAGACGCCAACGCTAGAAGCTGAGGTCACAGCAGTGCAGCTCAACTGAACGGCAACGGGCTTAGAGATTGTGTTGCAAACAGCGGATGGGCAACCGCTCAAGATTGATACGGCAATGTTTAGGACGGAAGGCAATGCCCTGATCGCGGAGATTCCAGCGGTATTGAAGTTGCCGGATGATGGAGCGTTTGCCGCAGAAAATTTGGCAGCAGATATTATGTCAGTCCAAGCCGTTCAACAAGATAGCGACACGATTCGGATCACAGTTCTGGGGATGGGGACTGTGCCTCAGACCCCAGTTTCATTGAAGACAGGAGGATTTACCTATGCGCTCAAGCCGATGACGGATGAGATCGATGAGGTGGAAGAAGAAGAAATTACAGTGACGGCAGAGCGGAAGGTGGACGGCTATCGGGTGCCGAATGCCAGCAGTGCCACAGGTACCGATACCCCAATTTTGGAAACACCTTTTTCGATCCAAGTCATTCCCCAGGAAGTGATTCGAGATCAACAGGCAACAGCAATTAAAGATGTTTTGAGGAATGTTAGCGGAGTCAGCTATCGCGGTGATGTTCAGAGTCGAAGTGGCGACACGTTTATCCTACGCGGGTTTTCCGGTGTACCAGTCCTGCGTAATGGCGTGCGGCGATTTGGTGGTAGTGGCGAAGTCTCTATCCAGCCTGTGAACGAAATTGCCAATATTGAGCAAATTGAAGTGCTTAAAGGGCCAGCTTCAATTCTTTATGGCGCGATCGAACCCGGTGGATTGATCAATATCGTCACGAAAAAACCATTGTCACAGCCCCTGTTTGAGACCGAACTACAACTGGGGAATCGGGGTTTAGTTCGACCACGTTTTGATATTTCTGGCCCTTTGACTGCCGACAAAAGCATACTCTTCCGGCTCAATGGTCTCTATCAAACCGTTGACAGCGTTCGCGCGCTAGAACAGCGCGATGAGAAATTCTTGGCGGCCCCGGCACTGACATGGAGGCTAGGCGATCGCACAACGCTAAACCTTGCAGCAGAGTACGTAAAAACAAATCGTCCGGCTGATTTTGGCCTGCCCGCAAAAGATGGTCAGGTAATCGATGTATCAATCGATCGCGTGACCAATGACCCGAGCGATTCGGTGATCAGTCGATCGTTTACCACGGGCTACACGCTAGATCATCAGCTCAGCGAGCAATGGAAACTCAAGAACAGTTTTAACTATTCCTATAGTGATTACGATTTTGGGGTAGTTTTCTACCACTTAGCTTTGATGCTGATACCGATACAGTTTTTCGAGTTCCCGCTTCTCAAGACTCGCAAACAAGAAACTATACGCTGCAAACAAATCTAGTGGGCGAATTTGCGACAGGCAATGTTGAGCACAAGCTTCTGGCAGGCTTTGACTATACTCGCCAGATGAGTCAAGTTTTCTCAAAGGTCGATTTTACGCCAAGTTTTCTTGATATATTCAATCCTGTCTACGCTGAATTAAAGCCGGACGAATCAACTTTGCCTGACTTTGGCGGCGATGAGGTCAAAGCAAGTAACTGGGGCTTTTTTCTCCAAGATCAAGTTTCGCTATTCAAAAATTTGAAGCTGCTGGCTGGCCTACGCTACGATACACTGTCCCAAAAAACCGTCAACCGACCTGGCTCCTCGATCGAAGCGGGGACAACGGAACTGGATGAGACGGCACTCACACCGCGTTTGGGTTTGTTATATCAACTGACAGATAATTTATCGCTCTACGGCAGCTACTCGCGATCATTCACCCCCAACATCGGTAGCACCGCCACAGGTCGTCCTCTTGATCCACAAAAGGGCAAAGGGTATGAATTTGGGATTAAGACTGAACTATTCGACAGGAAGCTACTAACAACGATCGCCTACTTTGACATCACCAAGCAAAATGTCGTCGGCACGGATCCCGATTTTCCGCTCTTTTCGATTGCGACCGGTGAGCAGCAAAGTCGTGGCATCGAACTTGATGTCGCAGGTGAACTTGCACCCGGCTGGCAGGTGATTGGATCATACGCCCATACGAACGCTAAAGTTACAGAAGATAGCGACCCAGCCAATGTCGGCAAAAAGTTATTTGGTACGCCCGACAATGCGGCTAGCCTTTGGAGCACTTACGAAATTCAGCAGGATAATTTCAAAGGATTGGGCTTTGGCCTCGGATTGAATTATGTTGGCGATCGTCAGGGTGATAACGCCAACACTTACCGTTTAGGTAGCTATGTGACGGCAGATGCGGCATTGTTTTATAAACGCGATCGCTGGCGGTTGGGCCTAAACTTAAAAAATATTGGCAATGTCAAATATATTGAAAGTAGTTTTGGTGATAATGCATCTGGGAGCAACTTTGGCCCACCATTTACGGTGATTGGCTCCCTGTCAGTTCAGTTTTAATTATCATTTTCGATCCATTTCTTTAAACAAAACTAAGATGCTGATGAATCGACTAATTCTAGGTTTGACCCTGATGATTAGTAGCATAATGGTAGCAGGATGCCAGCCTCCTGACTCCACGGCGATCGCTCCCACAACTAATCCACCTGCTGCCACAACGCCTACTCCAACCACGCCCACTCTAGCAACACCATTACCCAGTTTAGCTCCCCCCATCGCTCCGCAGGTGATTTCCCCTAACGCCTACAAAGTGCCTTACCTTGGCTTCAATGGCATGTTTATGCTGAATGCCGACCAAGCCAGCTCTGTCAACGATCCGCGTAATCCCAAGCGGATTGGTATTTCAAAAATGGAGCAAATCACATTCTACAAAGACGCCACTGGCAAAGATGCGATCGCCCGCAACTGCGAATATGTCTACATGGGTGCCGCGGGCGATCCGAAATACTATGTCGAGTTCAAAGCAACCTGGGAAATGTTTGAACTGGCCCAAGATGAGAAGCAAGATCCAGCTTGTAAGAAGTTTCAGTATCTTGTTCTGACGGCTCCCCACGGCGAGCCGACTCACATGCACATGCGATACGGGGATCAAGTATCGAGCTTTGCTGTACTCCTCAAGATGAGCAACGAGGCTGAAGATGCTGCCACATTCAATCCTTGGTTTGCGACATACTGCGGTGCAGGTAAGACCAGATGTGGCGAAGGTTAATCGATTTGCATGATTTTTTGAGCAATTGGAGGAGAAATCACCATGAAAGCGCGCCAACTGATGGTTAGGGCTCACGGTTTAATTGGGATTTTGATGGGATTATTCATCATCGTGGTTAGCCTCACGGGTTCGGCGATCGTCTTTCAAGCAGAACTCGATACTTTCCTCAACCGATCACTGTTTCAGGTTACGCCACAGAATCAAGTTGTTTCGGTCGATACAGTCCTCGACTCTGCCCGGTCAGCACATTCAGAATTGCCTCTATCGTTTATCCAAGTTCCAAAGACGTCTGATGCCAGCTATATTATCAACCAGCAATTGCCCCATGAGCAGCGCTTGCAGACGTTTGTCGATCCTTATACAGGCAATGTTCTAGGATCACGAGTCTGGGAACGATCGCTTATCGGTTTTATATATGCTGTTCATCACAATTTGTTGGCTGGCCTCACCGGGCAGATTGTCGTCGGTGTCGTCGGATTAGGGTTATTATTCATCGCGATTTCGGGCACAATGTTATGGACGGGGTGGCGGAAGCTAGCGATCGGATTCAAAATTCGTTGGAACGCGCCCTCGGCGTTACTCAACTATGACTTGCACAATGTCGGAGGATTGCTCTCGACTGTGTTTTTGGTAACAGTTGCCGCGACAGGAGTCGCGATCGTTGCATTACACTTATTGCCGATGTTGGCTCCCAGTGTAGCAACAAAAACTGCCCCAAATCAGCCGACGCTGGCACTGAGTTACCTGATCGAAAAAGCAAATGCTGCCATGCCAGAGGGCAAGATCACTACGATCGAATTCTCGGCGCAAGATCCAGAACTACTCACGATTCGTAAGAAACTACCGACTCAAGATACGGGACGATTCGACTTCAGCACGGTCGAGTTAAATCAATACAGCGGTGCAGTTATTGCATCGACGAAAGTTGCGAAAGCCGAAGGTCTGCATAAACTTATGACGACGATCGCTACCCTGCATTTTGGTACCTTTGGCCATCTTCCTACAAGATTTTTATATCTGTTTCTTGGATTAATGCCAACGATTCTATTCATTACAGGATTAGCCAATTTGCAACATCATCGTTTGATCGAAAATCGGCGAGAAGTCGCACTCAACTTAGCTCAATCAGTAGAATCTTCCGTTAACTCGCACTCTGATTAAATCATAATTGACTTAGTCTCGATACTGCCTTACAAGAGATCCATGAAGATTGCAGTAATAGAGATAAAATAACATGGCGATAGAGGGGGAAAATCAATATGAAGTCAATCGAGATCAAGGCATTTTGCCAGCAAAAAACTACCGAGAATCACAACAGTTCTATCAAGATTTGGGATTTGCACTGAAATCGGTCGATGACGAAGTCGCCTACTTCTGCCATGACAATTGTGCGTTCTTGCTTCAGAACTTTTACCATGAAGAGTTGGCTAATCACTTGATGATGCATTTGCTGGTGGAGAATTTGGATGATTGGTGGGCACACGTACAATCGCAGGCGATCGCGGCGAAATATGCGGTGCGATTGGTGCCGCCCACGGTTCAGCCCTGGGGAATGCGGGATTTTGTGGTAGTTGACCCATCCGGAGTGCTCTGGCGAATTGGGGAAAACATTTAGTGAAAATATTAATATTTAGGAATTTAGAATTGACTGCCCCCGCTCCGCATTTATGCGGCCATATCTCGGCAGTTGTGGTCGATTGATGACATTAACTTTTCCCGAGCAAGCCTATGATGAACTGTGTCAAACGAAGGAAAATATGGGTTCGATGATTGAATTCACCGATTCCGACAATCGGAGGACTTTGGGCTAGAGTTGAAGAACAGAACAGGCCGTGAAAGATAGCCTGGGGGAATTATGGCGGTGCACAATTTGGGGTTGAATGCGTTGGCGCGGCGATCGCTCGCCAGTTTGATCGTGGGTGCGGCTCTTTTGGGCGTGCCTCAGGCGATCGCCGTGCAATTCTCCGACGGCACCCGCCACTTCGCCGCTGTTCCTCGCCTCGTCAAAGTCAGCACCACCCAAAATCAAGCCCATACCTGGGGCGGACGCTACTACATCACGGTCAGCGTGCCAGAGGATGCCAGCGAACCACTCGGCAAACTCGAGATTCGCCAAGATGAAGGCAGCGATCGCCTCGGGCCGTTTGAGTTTGACCGTACCCTGGCCTTTGTCGAGGGCGATCGCCAACGTTCTGTGCAGGTCGAGTGGGTGGAGCTCGATCGCGATCGCCAAACCATCGCGGTGGCGTTCAATCCCCCGATTCCCCCTGGCAAAACCCTCACCCTGGGCCTCGTACCCGTGCGCACCCCCGATGCTGGTATCTATTTGTGGGGCATTACTGCTTTTCCGGCAGGGGAGAAGGTGGCGTCCCAGTTTCTGGGCTACGGGCGGCTACATTTCTATGACGATCGCGATCGGTCGTTTTGGAGATGACCAATTTCGGTGCTGGGCAACTTCAGCCTTGACTATTTGGGCATCGGCAGCCCAAACGTCCCATGAAAATCTTCCTTGACCTTGAGGGTGAGACGACGAGAAATTTGGCGAACCACTTGGCGGAGGAGGCGATCGCCTGTACTCTGAATCATCTGCTGGGGGAGTATTTGGATAAATCGCGGAAACTGTAGCGTTACGCCCAAATCCAGCACCCACTCCACATGGGTCATCGCCGCAACTTCCGCCTCCGTGGTCTCCACCGCACGCAGCTCTAGCACCGCCTGAAAATCGACGCTGTAGCCCACCGACTCATACCCCGGCACGTCGATAGTGCGAATGCGATAGACCCGGTCTTCCTGGGGCAAGAGGTCTAGACCGATTTGGGGGGCGATCGCATACCCTAGCGCCCCAAAGCTCCCAAGAGAAAGTGCATAACCCGTATTCCCGAGGGGCTTCGCTTCCATCGGAGCCGCACAGCGACGGAACCAATCCTGGTGGTTGTCGAGATAGTCCGCCACCTGCTGGGTATCCGCACACATCTCCATACAGTCTGTGAACCGACTGCGGAATTCGGTCAATGGTTTACCCTCGTCGTTACCGACTATTTGTTCCACCCCCAATCTGGCACTGGCTGCCCCCGTAGGATCCACAAAACCATTATCAACGTAATGGGATGGGTTGCGCGAGGTTGGCTGGTTTTCGAGCGGAAATTGAGAGGTGGAAGAAATTGACATAAAACTGATGTCTGAAGTCGAACAGTGTGATTGGGACAGTGTGATTAGAACGCTTACATCTAGAAAGACACAGTCGCTGACAGAAAGATTCCGCAACAACCACCGAAGCAAAGGGACACCTAACCTCCAGGGAAGGGACTTGGGAACGAGCCGCAGCCTTGCGACCAGAGCTGCAACTGAATCTATGAGCTGACTTCACCCTACAATGTAACGAATTTTGTAGCTTTAGCACCATAGCCGTTTTACGCAAGCCAGGGTGTCAGGCATGAACCTTACGGCTCAAGGAGACGTGAATCCACTGGCATCTGAGCCTCCAATTTGGGCGATCGCACTCTGCTTGAACTTTGCAGTTCAAGTTTTCGGGTCAGCGGCTTTGGCTTTGGGTCAGCGGCTTTGGGTCGCGGGTGAGCCATCTCGGTGAGCTCAAGATCCAGATCCACTCGCTAAACCCAAGGAGGGGGTCAAAGTCCCCATCCAATGGAGGCCTGAGCCCCCTCATCCCGCTGCCCCTGGTGGAAACTCACGACCAGTCTGATAAATTACTGGCGTTGCCCCTAGGGATAACAATCATCATTTCGGGGTTCAGTGCTATGACTCGTGCGGTAGGCATCTATGACTCAATCGATCGGATCTTGGATGGCTGGGCTCAGTCTCACCCTCAACTCGACTTTTCTGCCAAAGATGTAACCCTGCGACTCCGGCGGCTCACGGCCTTGATGGAAGCGCGGTCAGCTCCAACTCTAGAACAACTCGGCTTAAAGCCCGAAATTTTTACGCTCATGGCAGAACTGCACCGCAGAGGTCACCCTTACGACAGCACACCTCGGTACCTGATGTCTTACCTGGAGATGAGTTCCGGCGGCATGAGCAATCTGCTGGATCGGGCGGAGACGAGCGACTTTATTCGGCGCGTTCCCGATCCTCTGGACGGACGCAGCGTGGTGGTTCAACTCACCCCTTTGGGGCAAGAGCGCATCGAGGCCGCACTCAAGGCTGAGACTCAGCAGGAGCAGGCTTTGTTGACCCCTTTGAGCCGTCGAGAGCGGGAAACCCTGGCCCAGCTTTTGCGTAAGCTGATTTGTGCGGCCGTGGCTTAGAGGTTTAGCATCCGTATCGGCACTCATATCACTAAACTAGGTGGAGTGCTCACCTGAGCTTTGCCCTCCACGGTTGTCCCATGCGTCCTCGGCAAGATCTCGCTGAACTCTTCTCAACTTTCCTGCAGCTCGAAACCGGCACTAGCGGTCGCTGGAGCCATGAACCGACGCTCAGACGGAGCATACTTCGAGCATTGCAGCTCCAACCGAACCAGGCGGCCAAAGCGACCAACGCGTTCTGGGTTAGTTATTGGTTGGAGCAGCACCGGCAACAGCATTCATTCCCCTCGTCCGCGTCGGTCTCATCTGCGCCGACTTCATCTGGACATCGCCTCTCCCAACACCATTTACTCGCCTATACCCAGGAAGCCTGCTATTGGGCCAGCTACCGGTTTCACAAAACAATGGCCCAGTTTGCCGCGATTTCTGATCAGACCTTGGCTGACTATTTTCAGATCGCCCAGGCCCAATTTTCCAAGGTGCTAGCTGGGTTTTCACCAGACCGGGGAGCCACCCTTGAGACCTACGCGGAGCTGGCCTTTACCCATCGTTTGAAAGATGCGGTACGACAACAGAAAACCTTGGATATTTGTAGCAACTGGTCACTGTTACGTCGAACCAGCCGAAAACAGCTTCAAGAAACCTTAGAATACCAATCTCTCTCTCCCGCTCTCCAACAGCCCTATCTGTGGGCTTGGCTCTGCTTTCGAGAGGGCTGGGTTGGGGCGTCTGCACCTGGGGCGAGGCGACGGCTGGCTCCTGCGACTGAGGATTGGCAGGCGATCGCCCAAGCCTACAACCAATCAAAACCGCCGGAGCAACCTCTGGCCACCCCCGAGCAACTCGAGCAGCGGTTAACCCAGATGGCCGCTTGGCTGCGGGCTTATCTGCATCCATCGGTTCAGTCCCTCAATCAACTGCAGTATGGTGAGGAAGGGGAAGAGCGCTTAGCAGGTCTCTCAGATCCCACCGCTTGGGCACAAAGCGAGGGTTTTGTGGGTAGCCCTTCGTTGTTGACGAATTTGATTGCCGAAGAAGAGATAAACGAACGACAACGGCAGCGATCGCAGCTCGACCAAGTTCTCGCCCAAGCGATTCAGACCCTCAAGCCCGAGTGGCAGACCGTTCTCGACTTGTACTATCGTCAGGGTCTGATTCAATCCCAAATTGCCAAGCACATCGGGTGTTCTCAGCCATCCGTGGCGCGGTATCTGTTGCGAGCCAGGGAAGCGTTGTTGAACGCCTTGGTCACCTGGAGCCAGCAAACCTTGAATATTGTCTCGAGTCCCGATCGTATAGCCCAGCAGGGTGACGCAATGGAAGAATGGTTGATGGGGCACTATGGTTCTCAATCTAGAGAGTGAGGAGGTTTTATGGCGGTCTTGAGCGAGGTGGTAGCCGATGCGCGACATTGGTGGATTCCCTTGGATCCGGAGGTCGTTCAGCGCAGCTGGCAGCACAGCCAGCGGCACAGCCAACCGGGGCGATGTTGGGATGACTACCTGGGCCGATTGTGTTTGGTTGGTCTGGCGGAGGGTTTGGCAGAATTGGAGGCGTTGGGGCTGAGCAAAATTCAACCTGGATTATCGCCAAGCCTGTCGGTTTGGACTGCCGTTTGGGAGGGAGTTGGGGGCTGCGTGCTGCGGGTTATGCCGGAGATGGTGATAGCAGAAGGTGTCACGGCTGAGGGTGTCACGGCGGAACGGGTCACGGGAAATGACAGAACGACAGACGAAATCCGGTTGGTAGTAATTCCAGGGGATGAGATTGACGCGGAAGCCTTAGTGGTGCCCCAGGAATGGGTGGATGTGCCGGATTGGCGGGGTCACTATTATTTGGCGGTTCAGCTTTGTGGCGAGGCCGAGGCCGCCGAGGTAGGGGACGAAGAATGTGAGCCCTACGGTTTGAGAGTCTGGGGCTATGCAAGTCATCGTCAATTAAAGGAAAGGGGCGATTATGACCCCCAGACGCGCAATTATGTTCTATCACGGCCAGACCTACAGGAGGATCTGACAGCCTTGAGTGTGACGCTGCGCCATTGCGACACCCAGGGAACTCAAGCCGTAGTGGAACCCTTAGCTGTGGTGTCAGCGGTGCAACGGGAAAATTTGCTCGAGCGCCTAGGGGATCCGGCCTTGGCATTTCCTCGGTTAGCGGTTCCATTTGCGCTCTGGGGTGCTTTGATTCAGGATGAGGACTGGCGTAAACGGTTGTATCAGCGACGTTGTCAGGGCTGGGTGGGCCAAGTGGATGCTCAGGTGACGCGGTTGAGTCAGTGGCTGGAGGGACAGTTTGAGCAGGGGTGGCGATCGCTCACGGATTTGCTCGGCCCAGGGACAGCATTTGCACCTCAGTTGCGCAGTGGGATGGTTGATTCGAGGGAGATTGGCCAGAGCGATCTCACCTCGGGCTTCCCGCTAAAACGCGCGAAGTCCATTATCCTGGGCGGAATTTCTGGTGAAATGACTGACGAAAGCGCCGATGATGTATCCAGAGTGATATTACTCGTTTCAGTTGTTCCCACATCAATTCAATCAGACTCAGTCTTGCAGGTGCAGGTTCAACTTCATCCTCTTTGCGGACAACAATTGCCCCCAAGGGTGCGACTCGTCTTACACGATCCAGAGCAGGTCATGGATCTACAAGCGATTGAGAGCGGGGCGGCGGATACCTATCTACAGCTCACGCCCCTCACCGGCAGGGTAGGGGAAACCTTCCAAGTGCGAATTGAGTACCCAGTCTCTAGTCAAACTCACCCCAGCCAGGAGCAAGATGCCGCAGCCCCTTGGACGGTCACTGAATTATTCCGGCTGTAATGGACAGGCCTATGATGGACAGCGCTTGGACGGCTCCGATACAAACCGAAAAACAGGTCATTCTTTCCCTCGCTGGGGGGACGTTAGAGCAAGGCTTTCCAGCAGTGACGATGCAACTGAGTTCGGATCAGCCCCCGACCCAACGGCTGAAGGTAGTGGGTTCGCTCTCTCCAGCCCCCCATTTGCATCAGCTGTACCACGACTGGCGAGCTCACTATCTAGCCCTCCAGGATCGGCTCAGAATTCAGCTCGTGGCTGATCACAGCCCCAATCAGGTCTCGCGAGAACGGTTCGAACACCTGTCTGAGCGATTCGGACAGGCGTTAAATCAATGGTTGAGTCTGCCAGGATTTCATCGGATTGATCAGCAACTGCGGCTATATCTCAATCCCTCAGATCCCATTCGTCTCATTTTGGAAACCGATTGTCCACACACGCGACGGTTGCCTTGGCATTTATGGCTGTTTTTCCACGACTATCCCCAGGCTGAATTTGCCCTCGGCAGTCTCAACTACCGCCCCACTCAGGCCCCAGGTCTAGCTGCTCGCTCCAGTTCTATTCGCTCCGGTTCTATTCGCTCCGGTTCCGTGCGAGTCTTGGCAATTTTAGGAACTTCCGTCGGCATTGACGTAGAACGCGATCGCGCCCTCCTCACCCAACTCCCCCAGACGAGCTCCAATTACTGGTAGAGCCCTCGCGATCGCAACTCCACGCTGCCCTCTGGTCGGATCTAGGGTGGGATATTCTCTTCTTTGCGGGCCATAGCCAGAGCCAAGCCGGAGATAACAGCGGCCAGATTGCGATTAATGATCGCGAATCGTTGACGATTGAACAGTTGGAATATGCGCTGGGAGCGGCGATCGTCCGAGGTCTACAACTGGCCATTTTCAACTCCTGTGACGGTCTTGGCCTAGCCCGAGGCTTGGCAAATTTGAATCTTCCCCAGCTGGTGGTCATGCGAGAGCCGGTACCCGATCGCGTGGCACAAACCTTTCTGACCCATTTTTTGCAAGCGTTCTCCTCCGGGCGCTCCTTCTATGGTGCTGTGCGAGAAGCGAGGGAGAAACTTCAGGTCCTGGAAGATCAATTTCTGTGCGCGTCTTGGCTACCGGTGATTTATCAGAATCCAGCGGCGATTCCACCCAGTTGGCAAAGCTTAGCCAGTACTTCGGAGCTAGCCCTAAGCACGAATTCCCGACCTCGGACGATCGCCGCCTTGAAGTTGCACTCGGCTTTAATGCGGGGAGCGATCGCCGCGATCGTCATCCTAGGCTTACGTTACCTGGGCCTGTTACAGCCCTTTGAACTGTTAGCTTACGATCTCTTGCTCCGCCAACGCCCCGCTGAAACCACGGATCCGCGCATTTTAGTCGTGGAGGTAACTGAAGAGGACACCAACCGCTATGGCTATCCCCTAGAAGACAAACTTTTGGCTCAGTTGCTTCAAAAACTTTATCAATCCCAGCCCCGTGCGGTCGGGTTGGATATGCATCGGGCCCAGCCTCGAGGAGAAGGACGCGCCGAATTTTTAGAACAGTTTCAACAGCATCCGAGTCTGAGTACGGTTTGCTGGGGAAATCAGAATGATCAGAACTTTGCCACCCCGCCTGAATTCGATGCCGTTCAGCAAACCGAACAATTGGCCTTCAGCGATCTGTTGCCAGACCTCGCACCGTTTGCTTGGCTTTCCTCAGGAACTGTGCGTCGCCAGCTGCTTTCCGTCGATCCAAACCTAGGAGAACTCTCGGCCTGTACTGCGGTTCAGGGGCTCAGTCTAAGGTTGGCTCAAGTGTTTCTGAGCGCTGAACAGCGAACGATTCGTGTGGACGGGCAAAGACAACTGGGGTTTTGGATCAAAACGACCTTCTACCAAAGCCTGCCCCGACGAGTTGGAGCCTACCAACACCTAGATGGGCTGAGCAGTCAGATCTTGATCAACTACCGCTCAGCGCAACCCGGACAACGCGTGAACCTCGAGCAGGTATTGTTGGAGCAACTGCCACCGGAGATGGTGCGCGATCGCATTGTCCTCATCGGCACCACAGCCCCCGTGGGCGGAGATATCAAGCAAACACCTTTGGGTGAAATGCCAGGCGTTTGGGTTCATGCCCATCAGCTCAGTCAGTTGCTCAGTGCCGTTCTCGACCAGCGCCCGCTCCTGGGGACGTTGCCCCAGTGGAAGGATTTCCAGTGGGGAGATGGGCTATGGGTAATGGTTTGGACATTCCTCGGGAGTGGCCTGGGCTGGGGTTTGAGCTGTGGCCCGACACAGCATTTACGACGCGTCCAGTCGTTGATTTGGGGAACTGGGCTGGGGGGGTCGTGGTGTTGTATGGCATGAGTTTGGGGGCGATCGCCAGGGCCTTTGGTTGCCCCTGGTTCCCTCTGTTCTCGGTTGGGGGGTGGGTTATGCCGCTAGCCTTCGTCCTAGTTTTCGTTCCGGTTTTCGTTCCGGTTTAGTCACTCCAGAAATTCACCATCCATAGGTTTGCCATGAATACGACAATTCTCCCTCTCGTCAAGCACACCCCTCTGGTCAGAATTCTGAAGGGTTTAGCACTATGGACTCTAGCCTGTGGTTTTGGGACTCAGTTGATGCAACCAGCCGTTGCTCAATCAACTGTACAGCCAGCTGAGCGAAGAACTCATCAGATTAGCCAGTCTAGACCCGCTCGATCGCGACCCTCTACCCCCAAACCACCCCGCAGTCAGCGACCCAACCAAACCCGAGCCGGGGGCTCACTGAGTGAATCCTGTTCGCGTTCTCAGCAAGTTCTGTCTGCCCTGGTTCCGACTCAAAACCCAGTCACCACTCGCAAATCCCAACCCACCGTTTGGGTTTATGTACCCTACACACCCGCTGAGATTCAACAGGCAGAGTTTGTGATCAATGTTGGGATTGCGGAAAAGAACGGTTGTATCGACAAGCGATCGCCCTTCCTCCAACCCCTGGATTTGTCGGCCTGACCTTGCCCGCTGAAGTGAGCCTAAAACCCGGTATTCCCTATCGCTGGTACTTGACGCTGCAATGCGTCGGGCCTAAAGCTACGGCCCAGTTCAGTGTGGATGCAGGCATTCAGGTGGTTGGATCGGAACAGGGGGAGGGGACGATCGCTTGGTATGACGAGGTGGAGGCGATCGCCCAGCAGTTGCAGTTGCAGCCGGAGAATCGAGAGGTGCGCGATCGGTGGCGTCAGCGCTTGGCAGAACTCGGGCTGGCAGAACTTGCCAATCAGCCGTTACAGAAGCTTTAGCCCCCGAGACTGAACCTGAGCTGTATGGGTGCATTCGCTGTCTATTACAACCCATTCTATTACAACCCATTCTATTACAACCAATTGCCCACCAGCACATAGGTTGCCCACACATGGGGCGTTGTATAGCCCTCCTCCAGCAACGATAACTGCGCCGATCGCAGGGCCTCCGCCCGACTGATTGCTGGATTTTGCAACGCCTCATAAAACCGTAGCATCAAAGCCGTATTCGGCACATCCTGAGCCTCCCATAGCGTCGAAACCACACTCTGAGCTCCTGCCTGCACTGCCAACCCCGCCATGCCCAAAACAGCTCGGTTATCTCCTTGAGCCGTAGAACAGGCACTCAAAACTAATAGCTCCACCGGACTCGGCGTACCTGTTCTGGCATCGCGCCCCCGCAGCAAAGGGCCTAGTTCTTGCCCTTTGAGCAACCCTTCGTAGGCCACCACAAAGGTTTCTTCTGGATCTGAGCTAAAAACACCGTGGGTTTTGAGATGAATCGCTGAAAACGATTGGCTAGAGAGCGACTGGGTTAAATTGGCTTTGGTGAACAACTCATTGACCAAGGGCTGGGGTGTGGCAAAGAGATTGCGAATGCCTTCGAGTTCTGGTGCGAGGTTGGCGATCGCCGGAAAACTGCGCCCTTCTAGCTCCTGGGGCCGACCCACACCACCCAAAAATACGGAGAGATTGCGCGATCGCCGTTTGGGATCAAACAATTGCAGCCGAGGCGACAAAGCCACCGCATAGCGGCTAATGAGATAATCCTCCCCGTCGTAGAGCGCGGCCATCGGAATATTGCGCAAATCTCCATCCAAGACAAACACTAAGGTTTCAACCGACTGGTCTGTGAGGGCAGACTCAAAGGGTTTGATCAACCAGTCATGAACCGTGGTGAGGCCTGCGATCGCGTCCGGCGTCCGTCCGGGTGTGGCTAAGTCGTATCGAAGTTGTTGCAGTTGTACCTGCATATCTTTGCGTCCTAGACGCACTTCAGTATATTGCAACGGCTGCTGGCCAGGGGGCTCTAGGATAATGACGAGGCGATCGTCCAGAATGAGCGGGTAAAGCTTGGCCGCTTTCGGATCAACGGCCACGGCCCCGAGAGCCACCGTTTGCGCCAGCTTACAACCGAGGAAATTTTCGAGTTCTGCCAGTTGCAAGGCATCAACCTGTTGAATGGCCTGTTTTAGGACAGTTTGACTGGGATTGCCGTCCTTGGCGATCGATTCGTCCAACAGCAGCGCAACTAACTCTCGGTAAACGGGCTCTACATCGTCACGGAATGAAAACTGTAATTCTGGATTACTGGAGAGTAAATCACCGCGAATAGCCGCCAAACTCGTGACCGCATCGCGATAGAGGGCGATCGCCCCTGGCAAATCCTGCTGCTGGCGCAACAGTCGTCCCAGTTGCCACTCCCAACGATAACGCAAACTTGAAAGTTGTAAGGGATCCAAGGTCAGAAGCGCCTGTTCTGTCCAATATTGGGCCTGGGCCCATGCGCCTTGCTGCTCTAACCAGGCTCCCCGCTGACCCAAGGCATGGGCGATCGCGGCAGGATCCGCAAGGGCCTTGGCCTGTCGTAGGGCAGATTGTATCAAGGGCTCTGGATTTTGTTTGAGCTGGATCAGGCTTTCAGCCAGGTTCAGCTGGGCTTGGACAGTGGCGCGGCTGGCTGGCTGGCTGGCGAGGTAGAGCGGTAGTTGAGTCTGGAACTGGGAGGCGATCGCGATCGCCTCTGGGGCGTCCATCTCGACCAAAAGGGCCAAACGATTTAATCGACTTTGCCATTGCAACGGATGGTCTTGGGACAGGGTTTCGGATTGCCGATAAAACTGCAATGCGCTCTGTTCAGCAGCTTTAGCCTCTGCCTGTTTCCCCAAAGCTTGCCATCGGGTGCGCAAGACCTGGGCACCATTGCCCAGCTCTAGGTATGTTTTGGCTTGTTGATCGATCGCCTCTGGCGGAATCAGGCCGAGGCTTTCCTGCAGAATCTCTTGCGATCGCTGGGGTTTCCCGATCTGTCGCAAGACAGTGCCGAACAACTGCAGACCCGTGGCCCTTACGTTGGCACTCCAGGGAACTCCCTTTTGCGATGCTTGGAGTTGCTGATAGCTTTCCTCCAACTGTTCCTCGGCTTGGCCATTGAAGCCCAATGCCATCAGGGCTTGGGCATGATTAAGGCGCGTTAGCAGCTGACCCTCTGAATCGCCCGCCTCCCCATAAAAAGCCTGGGCAGACTGCCAGGCTTGCTGGGCCTGCTCTATTTTTCCCTGTGACCAATACAATCGCCCCTGGACATTGAGAATTCGGGCTTGAATGGATGGCTTGCTGAGGGCAAGAGACGCGTTTGCAGAATCAGTTGTGACTAGGGTTTTGGCTTGTTTGAGATGAACCTCAGATTGATTCCATTGCCCGAGCTGCTGTTCGGCCAGGGCCAGATAGCTCAGGAGTAGGGCTTGGTGTTGCGGGTGAAGTTTTTGCTGTTCGAGGGCTGTTTGCCAAAGGGCGATCGCCGCTTGGAAATTTCCCTGTCCGTAGCGTTGAAGACCTTGCTCCCATACTTGTGTTGGGAATCGCTCACTGGGCGATCGTTCACTGGGCGATCGTTCACTGGGCGATCGTTCACTGGGTAACGGCTCACTCACTGGCTGGGCCCATGCAGGCAATCCGCTGAAGCCGTCAGCAATGCAAAGTATCAGGCCTAGGGAGCCAGCAGTCATTCGAGTCAGGCGAGACCAGCAACAAACAGCCATCGGTCATATTCCGTGAGACAACACGCGTATGCTCAATCTGTGTTCTCAGCTTAGCATTCTTAGTTTTTGTCCGAAATTTTGTCCGAAAGTGTAAGTCTAATCCAACAGCTTGCAATGTTTGACCTGCGTGGAGGTTGTGGACTTGGCTGCAAGGATGATTTGTCCCTGGGCGTTGACGTCCCAGTGTGTGGCTTCAGCAAGCGGGTTGGGCACGGGAGTCCTGCTGGAGTGGACTTGTACTTGTGAAGCATTGAGCCCAGGGGGCAGTCGGAGATCGTCGAGGATGCTGGTACTGGTGAGGGGGGCGCTGGGGTTGGGAGGGAGGCCACCCCGTCCGGTGACGAAAAACTCACCTTGGCTTGTTTGTCCTGTGGTGTTGGTCGTTTGGCAACCCTGGCTGGGTTGGGGAATATTGGTAGTGCTGGGGAGTTGAATCGCACCTTGGGCCGGATTGACATTCAGTCCTACTAAATTGAGGGTACCGTTGCTGCCAAACTCTGAGCTCGCGCTGATATCATTGGTCGCTTGTTGCCGTAATTGATTAAACGTTTTGCCCTTGTCGTTCAGCGTGAAATTGAGGATGCTGTTAGCATTGATGGTGACATTACCACCCCGACCCGTGAAAGCATTGGCAATGATATCATTGTTCTCACCAGGCAAGGCCATAACAAAGGGAGCATTAATGGTGATATTGCCACCATCTCCACCGGACTGAGCCGTGCCTGCAGTGGCAGAAATCAGGCTACTTTGGTGCATGAGCAAGACATCTCTCACTCCCAAGTCAATGTAGCCACCCTGTCCAAAATCTGTGGAGGCTAGAAGTTGGCCCTCGCTATCCAAGGTTAATTGATTGGATTGAACGGAGAGGGTGCCAGCCGCTCCAGTTGCTGGTCGGGTTCCTATGAGAATACCGGTGATATTTTTGAGGGTGTTTGTAGCCAGATTAAGATCAGATGCACTCCCGGAGGCAACTGTTATCGTAGCGCGATCGCGCACCTGAACAATGGGCGATCGCACAATTAAATCGCCAGCCTTCCCTTGATCCGTCGTCTGAGCGTATAAACCACTGGCAAAGCCATCTGGATCGGTACCTTGCACTAGCAATTTTTCTGAGGCTACGACACTCAACGTCCCGCCTTGACCTGTGGCAAATGTAGATGCTGAGATTGCGCCCCATTTTGGATTGTAAGTTGAGGTGTGGTGACGCTCAAATCGCCCGCATTACCGATGCCAAATGTATCGGTTGAAAATGCTGTTGGCGTTCGGCCTGTGGGGGACAGAATCGATCCATCCAGACTAATCGACTCGGCGGCATTGACCGTCAAGTTACCCCCCTGCCCCCTGCCAAATGCTGAAGTAGATAATATGCCTCCTGTCTGCAGAATGACCTGACCCGCGTTCACCGTTAAATCTCCAGCTTTACTGGGACTAAAACTAGATGTTGCTAAACGGCTGGGAGACTTGCCATCGGGTGAGATGCCGCTAATATCGACGACACTTGCTGTAATGTTCACATTGCCGCCAAGCCCTGCTGGAGAGTCAATTGCATTAACATCGCCCGTTGTCGAGGCAATGATAGCGCCATCCCGCAATTGTAAGTGTCCCGCTTCGATCGCTACATTCCCGCCATTCCCGGCACCAAGTGTATTAGCGACAATCTGAGACGATTGGCCTGTAGCCGATGTACCTGCCAGGGTTAGACTATCTGTAGCGACAATCGTAATGTCACCGCCACGACCCGCCCCTACGGTACCGGCCACAATGTTGGTACCATTCTTGAGGCTGATGGTAGGAGCGCTGAGGCGAATCTCACCCGCCTGCCCTGCGCCTGCTGTACCACTATTGATCTCGCTATCCGTGAGGGCGATCGCTCCTGCTTGAATGGTGATCGCCCCGGCTTGCCCCGTTCCCGCTGTACCCGTAAGTAAACGGCTGTTACTGGAAGCAAACGTGCCCTCATTCGTGATTTGGATATTGCCTCCATTCGCATTGCCAAAGGTCGCAGCATTCAGACTCGAGGTTGTAATATTGCCGCTTGGGGCGAACAGTTGAATCGATCCAGCTCCTCCAGCCGCAGAGTCAGTCCGAACAAGTCCTTGGGTGGTGATATCACCGCTGGTACTGGTCAAGCGAATATCGCCCCCCTGACCCAAGCCAAAACTCCCTGAATCAATGGTGTCTTGCGTAGTAATATCTTGTGCTGCTGTGATAGCGATTGCTCCACCATTCCCGAACTGGGAGGTTGTCGTTAATTGACCCGTAATATTGACCCTGCCCGTTTCACTAGTCAAGCGAACCGTTCCTCCTGATGCCGATGAAAAGGAGATGGCTGTGAGAAATCCGGCCACAATATCGCTATATCCTGTGAGCGATATATTTCCGGGTATCAATCCATTTACATCAATGAGAGATGTCTCAATCCCCCCACTCCGACTGAGCAGTCGAATCGAACCACTAGGGGGGCCACCGAGGCCAAAGGACCGTATTGCAAAGATGCGAACATTATCCTTCGCCAAAACTGTGACATCCCCACCCCTGCCTGAGTCACCAAAAGGCCCCCGTGCTGCTATGGCACCGATATTAGCACCGCCGCGTGAATCAATCACCACAGTCCCTGCATTACCGGGAAAGCCATCTACATCAATCTCTCCCTCGACCTGAATCGAGCCACTGAGGGCAGAGTTTGGGGCGTACTGATTCGTTAGAAAAACGAGGCGATCGCTAATATCACCGCCGTTGGCTGCTCCAATACTCCCGATCACAATGTCGGTGCTGGTTGGGGTACCTGTACTTGTGGGGGGTGGCGTAAAGCCAAGGGGAGATCCTGTCAAACTGGGGTTGCCAAAGGCAGTTGTGCCTGCCCGGATATCTAGGGTGGGACGAGCACTTCCATCGATCGCCAAGGTTGTTCCATCGGAGAGAGTCACGGTTTCCTGAAGCGACGTTGCTGGCGTACCCGCTCCTGTGAGAGTGACACGATCGGAAATCGTGACACTGCCCCCTGCCAGAATATGCAGAGATGTGCCCGTATAGCTCGCAAAACTGACATCGCCGCTGGCACGAAGTACCGGGTCGTGGGGACTGACTAAACTTCCCAAAGCGCCATCCAGTTGCTCAATCCGCAGATTACCGCCCGCTTGCCCATGGATATCTCCCAGAACTGGATTTGCGGATCGCCAGATCATATCCCTACCGGACCATAGGCCACTTTGGGGATGATTCAGGGCAGTCATTTCGACTTGGCGATCGCCTTGAATCAAAAGCTGTCCCTGTGCCGCGACCTGCAAGGGCTGCGTCAGGCTATCGCGGAGTTGCACAGTATCCGAAGCATACAAAACTAAATCGCGTCCAGCTTGTATTTGTCCCCGCCCATCAATGCGGCTTGCCGCTAGGGTTAAGTTCTGGGGAGACTGAAGTTGCGCTCCCTCAATTACCAAAGCTCCCGAGGCGTTCCCCCACTGCAATCCTGGTGTAACGTTCAAGGTTAGCAATGGTGGTGCTTGGGGATTTGTGGCACTGAATTTGCTGCCATTGCCAAACGTCAATGCATTAGCTGTGGTTGCCAGGAAGGAACCACCAATATCCAGCGCAGCATGGGAACCGAAGAGAATTCCATTGGGATTGAGCAGAAACAAACTGGCGCTGCCATTGGCCTTAATCAGCCCATCAATGCTGGAGGGATTACTACCTGTAACTCGAGTAAAAATCGCTTGAATTTGTGAGTCGTTATCAAACCACGCTTGTCCCCCTGCAGGAATCGAGAATTCCTTAAAACTGTGGAACAGATTGGAACCTCGGCTCGTGCCGCCATTGATGGTGCAACCTCCTGTGCAGGGGGCGATCGCAGAGCCATTCACCTGTGTTGACAAGGTTCCATCTCCGGTGATTTGTGCCAGAGCTACAGCTGGTGAGGTGGCTAAAATAACACCACCAAGTATCCCTAATCCGCCGCCTTTCGTAGACTGAAACCTTTGTTTTTGAAGCATATCCAGCATCCAGGTCAATAATATTACTGAGTGGGTGAAGGTATTTTACTACTAGTAATAACGCGCGAAAGTATATGACTTCTGGCAGCCACAGCCAACCTAAGTTTTGTAAGGTAGTAGGGTGAAGCCCTACTACCTTACTTATGCTAACTGCTAACTCAACTCAACCTAGCATCACAGCAAGCTAGACAAAGATGAAGTCACGGGACATACTCACGTTTGTGGTGTCCTGGATAACAGCAATCAAATCGCTATTGGAATAGACAAGGGTGTCTGTTGCAGCGCTACCGGCCAAGTTGCCGGTGCCGAGAGAATAGCTGGAGTTACCAGTAACCTCCACAAAGTCACTCGTCCAGTCCCAGTCTGCGATCGTGGCATAGCCAAAGCCCTGATAGGAAACACCCCAACCGCCACCCAGGATAAACGTGTCAGAGCCGGCACCACCATAGAGTGTGTCGTATTCCACGCCTGACGTTGCATAACCATCAATGCGGTCATTGCCATCCCCACCGACCAAGGTGTCATCGCCACTCATGCCCAGCAGGGTATCGTTACCACCACCTCCGTACAAATAATCATGACCTGTTCCGCCATTGAGGTAATCATTGCCCTCGTAGCCACTCAGTGTGTCGCTCCCGTCACCGCCGTAAAGCGTGTCGTCTCCGTAGCCACCGAGTAGGTAATCATTGCCAGCTCCACCATCCAGGTAATCGGGTGTAAAGGCAAAGCTGCTGACCAATCCACCATCAATGTGGTCATCGCCATTGCCACCATACAGACTGTCACTGCCATATCCGCCATAGAGTGTGTCATTACCTGAACCACCCTCTAGAATGTCGGCACCATCTCCCCCATCCAAGTAGTCATTGCCTGACTCTCCTTGAAGCAGGTCATTACCGTAACCGCCGTAGATTGTGTCGTTGCCAGAGAAGCCTTTGAGCGTGTCGTCACCACTCAACCCATCAATGTAATCATTGCCGGAGCCTCCCCAGATAAAATCGTTGCCGGAGGTACCCGTTGCGACGAGGTCATCACTACCGAAGAAGTTGATATTGGAACCGGTTTGGTAGGTTGTCATTGCTTTATCCCTGCTGTGAATAATGTGTGTTTGAAAGGAAGTTTCGCTTGGAAAACTCGATGTTCCTTGCTTGATTTCCCTTCATGTCTCCTTGTACGAAGGAGCAAGAAGCGTTATTCACCAGGTAGAAGACAAGACCAATGAAAATCAGCCTGAATACAGCCGTGCTAAAGGGGTTTGACCGCAGCCAATCCAATTTCCTGTCCATGGGATAGCTCCAGGGTATGGCCATCTGGGTCCCGCAAGAAAGCCCAATACCCAATCGGATAGCCAGAATCTTGGGGAGGCTGGAGCAGTACCCCATCCTGTTTTGCCCGCTCGCACAGCAGATCCATTTGCTCTCGGCTCTCACATCCAACGCCGAGGTGGGCAAGGGGAGATAACACAGGATGAACTGTAGCGGTTTGAATCAAAACAATCGCAAAGGGACGAGTGCGATCACAAAGCCAGACCACCCCCACCCCCGTTTCGCCGTCGATGCGGCGATGAATAACCTGCATAGACGCATAGGTCGCATAAAACTCGATGCTGCTGTCAATATCTGCGACCGGGAGCGCGATGTGAGTCAGGCCAAGATCGATGTTAGCGGACATAAAGACCTCAAGTTCAAGATCGGTTTAGTTCAAAAGTTTGCAACGATTTACACCTGGAGCGGTCATGGGTTGGGCAACAAGGGTAACTTGCCCCTGAGCGTTCATTTTCCAGTGTGTGGCCTCAGCGAGCACAGAGAATGCAGGCACAACAGAAGAATCAGCGACTGAAGCATTGAGTCCAGGAGGAATCCGCAAGTCGTCGAGGATGGTAGCGCTGTTGAGGGGGTCGCTGGGGCTAGGGGGGAGCCGCCGCGTCCAGTGGTGAAAAATTCGGCTGGGGTGGTTGGGCCGTTGCTACGAGTCGTCTCGCAGCCTTGGCGGGGTTGGGGGGTATCGGTGGTGCTCGGGAGCTGTCCAACCCCTTGAGCCGGATCCACATTGAGCCCAGTTAAATTGAGGACACCATCGCTACCGAACTCTGAGCTGGCACTGATGTCATTGCTAGGTTGATTTCGCAACTGATCAAAGGTTTTCCCCTTGTCGTTGACGGTGAAGTTGAGGATATCATTTGCATTAATCGTAATATTGCCACCGGTGCCGCTGAAGGCATTGGCAATGATGTCGTTATTCTCGCCAGGAAGGGAGATGACAAAGGGAGACGCGATCGCAATATTGCCGCCGTTGCCTGCGCCTTGGGCACGGCCAGCCGTAGCGCTGAGCAGACTGCCATTGCGCATGATGAGGGCTTGGTCGAGGGCCAAGGTAATGTCGCCACCATTGGCGGTATTGGAATCCGCAACGATTTCACCGCTGTCAAGGAGGAGGCGAGGGGGAGTGCCGAGGTCACCGATGATGATGTTGCCAGCAGCTCCGGTTGCGGTGGAACGAACGTAGATGCCACTGTTGGGGCTAATGGGCGTGATCGGAGGAACACGGCTACCAAATTGGGCGCGTCGAGCGGCATAAGCGGGGTCACGACCCACGATGCGAATGTTATCTGTGACGTTGATAGCGACTGTCCCCGCCGAGCCGCTGCTATCACTCGTGGAGAGGATTTGGCCACCGTTGAGGATTGACAATTCCCCAAGCTTGAGCGTGATATCGCCGCCAGCTTGGCTGTTGATAGTCCGAGAATCCATCACAGCTCCATTGCTGATTTGAAGCTGCGCGGCCGTGAGCAAGATGTCGCCCCCTGCACCTGTCCCTGTGCTGGTGCCGATGCCTGTCCCCGCCTCCGGTGTACCATTGCCCGCGAAGATTGTGCTAGAGCGCCCGTCTAGAGGGTTGATACCATCTAGCAGAATGTCACGACCGGCTACAATCCTTATATTCCCTGCATTCCCGTCGCCACGGGTATTGGACAAGAGTGCAGCGCCATCACGCACTTCTAGTCTACCGGCTGTGGTAATCTCGACATCGCCGCCTTTACCTTTACCGCCAAATCCGACACGGCTGGCAGCGGAGCTAACAGATTCGCCATTGGGGGTAGTGCCTTGAAACAGAACGCGATCGCGGGCGTTGATGGCGACATTTCCCGCATTCCCCTCGCTAAACGTCGTGGCTGTTAGTCGAGCCCCATCCCGCACCTCTAGACTACCGGTATTAATCTCAATGTTGCCACCTGCCCCCTTGGCTCTAAATTCCACACTGCTAGCGGCAGCGCTGACAAATCCACTGGCACTACTGCCCTGAAACAGAACGCGGCCAGTTTCTCCAGACTCCGCAGAATCGCGGGTGTTGATGACAATGTTCCCAGCATCCCCCTCACCGCGGGTATTGGCCAAGAGTTGGGCCCCATCGCGCATCTCCAGGCTGCCAGTATTAATTTCAATATTCCCGCCCTTGCCCTTAGCCCTCACCTCAACGGTGCTAAGAGCAGCTGAAGCACCCTGGAACAGAACGCGACCGGTTTTACCAGGCTGTGTAGAGTTGAGTGTGTTAATAAGCACGCTTCCCGCATCGCCTGTCCCAAACGTACTCGCACTTAACTGTCCTCCATCTCGCACCACGACCTGTTGTGCCCGCACCTCAACATCACCACCCCGCCCCGTTGCCCCAGGTCCGATCTGATTTGCAACCTGACTAAGGTTGCCTGCCACTGTGACCATACTCGTGGCATCGAGTCGTACCGTTCCCGCTTGGCTACTCGGTGTCCCCAACCCTCGTAAAATTCCCCCGCTTAACACGCTTGCCCCACTGACCTCAATATCCCGCGCCGTAATTGAAATATCTCCACCACCTACCCCCGCAACAAAGACCCCGGCCCCATTCTCAAACCTGACATCTCCCCGCGCTAGCCCACCGACAAATCCCAGCCCTCCATCCGATGACAACAGCACCGTTTCCGGCTCTGCGGTGGGCCCCGCCAAGCTCCGAAGCATCGCCCCAAGTTCAACCCGTCCACCCAACGCGACCAAACGCCCCCGATTAACCACCACCTCACCGCCTAATAATCGCAAATTCTGGGTATCAGAAACGCGCAAAACGCCTTCATTGACCGAAATTCCTGGGATCGGACGCGACGTGATCCCAAAACCACTCGGATCCCCCACAATTCGCAATAAGGGTTGGGCGTTACCTGGGTTTATCGCATCAAAGCGACTCCCGTCAGGCCACACGATCGCATCCAGTGTCGTCGCCGTAAAATCCCCCCGAGTCGTGCCCCCAATATCAAGCTGGGCATTTGGCCCAAACACAATCCCAGCTGGATTAATCAAAAAGAAATTGACCGCTGGACTCTCTGTAAAAATCAGCCCATCAATCGATGAAACCGATCCACCCACCACTCGCGCCAAAATGTTACGAATTATTGCTGAGCTTTGAAATCCAACCTGCTCACCTGTTGCCAAATTAAATCGCCCAAGACTATGGAACAAATTTCTACCAACAGTCGTTCCATCCGCCTGCTGAATCAGATAGTTTGGGCCATTTCCAAGGATCCTTGCGGATCCTAAGCTGCTATCCAGCGTGATGGTTTGTGCCACCACAGAAGATTCCAAGAATACATGTGTCCCCAGCCATATCCCAAGAATCCATCTGTGTAACACTTGTGAATGACAACAAACTCGAGGACACCCCAGTATCATCGTTGTTCTCCTGAGTGATGGATCGAGAAAATAGGATCTCGCAACACCTATTTCCGTTTATTCTACAGAACTGAGCTTCTAATGGCATCTAAGGAAGACAGAAGTATCAACCCGCAAAAATCAACAAGCTTTAATCCATGCTCTCAAATTTGCCAACAGTCCCTGTCGTCAGTCAACCTCGTGACAAAGCAAGTGGATTTAAGGGGCTCAAGCCGACTTGAAAAACGAATTAGCTCACGAGCATGGTTCAGAAATTCGCTATCCTCGGACAGCTGTGCAATTCCTTGTTTTGCCTCCCGCGCTAGTCGCTGGTGGTCGCTGTCATTGTCCGATCGCAACCGATCGATCGCCGTCAAGGCCTGGGACAGTTCGCTCCGCATCTGCCGAGAAAATTGCTGTGACTTCTCCACCCAAGATCCCTCATACTCCGGGTCAAGTTGTTGCTCTAGCATCTTTGTCGTCGTTTCTAGGCGTTCCAGGCGATCGCGCAATTCCAGCACATCCTCCCGAGGATAGCGAAACTCCTGGCGAATCGAGTGCAGTCGTTGCGCCAAATACTCATAGCCTTGCAGCGTAGGCCGTAGTCCGGTCAGCAACAATGCGGCTCCAGAGCTGAGATAGCCGATGGCACTAATACCCGTGGCCGCTAGACCATAGAGCACCGCCGCCGAAAGCAGGTGCAAGATAATGGCCACCCCGAGCGATCGCCGAGCCAGGGTTGCGGCATAGCTGAGCTTTTCGGGGGCGATCGCAATCTGTCTCTCCTGGGACTGTTCCGCCTCAACCAACACATCCCGCGCCTGCAAGTGGATATTCCAGGGCACCGTCGTAATCAGCAACAGCCACTGAAAACTCAGCCCGCCAATCACCCAATCCAGTAAGCTGCCAGTGGGCACCTGGAACCACTGCAGTACCGAAAACAGCAGCAATAAAAACAAGCCAAGCCCGAGACTCGATGGCCAGAAAGAACCGAAGAACATGAGTAAGGCCTCTAACGACGATAGATCGAGGGTGGCTGACACAACTCCAAGTTCAGCCCCAGACTGTGCTAGTTTTCGATTTGGCCTTGAAACAGCCCTCTGATACCCACCCCTCCCATACCCACAAGGAAAAAAGGGGACTGTTCGTATTCGTGTTGGGGGTCTATTGTGTTGGGGGTCTATCGTACAGACACAATTACTTGAGGATTCGAGGGTCACCCCCTTGACGAATCTGCCGTAATTGTTATAGTTCATGCCAAATACAGATATCGCCGCAGATATCGCCGCGCGATCGCCCCTCTCGCTCATTCGTCATAACATCGACACTTGCACTTCAGCTGCAGAGTCTGAATCGGGGAGAGTCCGCTACGGACACTCCTTAATCTTTTCATAACCGAAAATTACCCTAGTCTTATTGAGTTGATTCCGTAGCCTTAATCTATTTGGTTTTAGCTGTTACAAGTGTCACCTGTAAACACACTGAGGGTTTGCCGTTGCGCACAACCCTGTGTTTGAGATGGGTGTAATGGTTTGCCATCGCGCCCAGTGGCCCCCCGGTGGATTTGTGATTCTTTTGGTTTTGAGAAATAAGGTCAAGTCATGACTCCTAAGATGAATACCCTGAAAAAAGTTGCAGCAGCTTCCGCTCTTGTCGGTGCGGTTGCTCTGGTGCCAGTGATGAGCGTCGCACAGTCCTCCAAGATTGTGAAGATAGATGGTTCCAGTACCGTTTTCCCGATTACGGAACGTGTCGCAGAAGGATTTCAGAAGGCGAACAAAGCAGTCAAAGTAACCGTGGGTGTTTCTGGCACCGGCGGCGGCTTCAAAAAATTCTGCGCTGGCGAAACGGATGTTGCCAATGCTTCTCGCCCAATCAAGGATTCTGAGAAGAAGCTTTGTGCTGAAAAGGGGATTAAGTACGTCGAGCTAGCAGTCGCACTCGATGCGCTCACCGTTGTGGTCAACAAGAAAAATACCGCTGTTAGCAACCTGACGACTGCCGAGCTGAAGAAGATGTGGGCACCGGAAGCCCAGGGAAAAGTTACGACCTGGAACCAAGTGCGTGCAGGTCTTCCTAAGGGCAAGATGCGCCTGTTTGGCCCCGGTGCGGATTCTGGTACGTTTGATTACTTCACCGAGGAGATCAATGGTAAGGCTGGTTCTAGCCGTAAAGACTACACAGCTAGCGAAGATGACAACACCCTCGTACGCGGTGTAGAGAACGATGCGAATGGAATTGGCTACTTTGGCTATGCCTACTACCTGGCTCACAAAGATAAGCTTAAGGCTGTCTCGATCAATGGTGTTCAGCCCTCGGATGACAATGTGCTCAATGGCAAGTACAAGCCTTTGTCTCGCCCGCTCTATATCTACGTCAGTCAGAAAGCTGCGAAGAAAGCAGAGGTTCGTTCCTTCGTGGAGTACTATCTGAGCAACGCTGGGGGAATTGTCGATAAGGTCGGATATGTTCCTTACAAGGCAGCCTCCTATCAGCAAACCCTAGGTAAGTTCAAGACCTTCAAATAGAGTTCGTAGTCCAGGGATTGCCTGAGGGCGAAGAGCAAAATTTAAAGCGTTGTGAGCGCGCCAAAGGCCGGGAGAACTGAAAACCCATTCAAGGGGTGGTAGGATTACTGCCCCCTTGAATGGGTATTGTGTTGATGGACTTTATGAATGGGTTTTGTTGATGGAGATTCTCGAGATGTTTTGCCGATATAGTTTGCTGATGTTGTCATGAATGCTCAACCCTCTCCCCCCACCTCGGATCTAGAGTATCGCTGGGGCCGCAATTTTCAGGAAAAGGCAATTGAGGCCATGCTTTTTCTAGCTGCTTTTTTGGCCGTTGCCGTGACAGCCTCCATCATGGTGATTCTCGTCACTGAGTCGGTCGGTTTATTTCAAACCGTCTCGATTGTTGAGTTTCTCACCGGAACCGAGTGGGCTCCGATGTTTGAGCCGCCCACCTACGGGATTTTGCCCTTGGTGTGTGGCACACTCATGACATCCCTGATTGCCTTGATCGTCGCCATTCCCATGGGGACGTTGTCGGCCATGTATTTGAGTGAGTTTGCCTCACTTCGCGCACGCGAGTGGATTAAACCGAGCCTAGAGATACTGGCGGGAATTCCTACCGTTGTGTATGGCTACTTTGCGCTGCTGTTTGTCACACCCTTGCTGCAAAAAATCTTGCCGAGCTTACCGGGTTTTAATATGCTCAGTCCCGGAATCGTCATGGGAATCATGATCATTCCGTTGGTAGCCTCGATTAGTGAAGATGCCATGCGGTCTGTGCCTCGGGAGCTGCGGGAGGGATCCTATGCAGCTGGAGCCACTCGCTTCCAAACGGCATTAAAGGTTGTCTTTCCCGCTGCGATTTCTGGCATTTCTTCTTCCTACATCTTGTCAGTTTCTCGGGCTGTGGGAGAGACGATGATTGTGGCGATCGCAGCCGGTCTGCAACCCATCATCACCTTCAATCCCCTAGAGCCTGCAGCGACCATTACAGCTTTTATTGTCCAAGTCAGCTTGGGGGACTTGCCCCACGGTTCAACGGCTTACCAAACGATTTTTGCTGCAGGTTTAGTCCTAGCCTTGATGACGCTGGTTTTCAATATCTTTGGGCACTTTTTGAGCAAGCGATATCGGGAGAACTATTAGAATGGCGATCGCGCTCCCTGAACAGGGCCTTATTGCCCTACGCAAGTCCGTTTCTCGGCGGCAACTCTACAGCAATCTGTTCGCAATTGTTGGACTGATCTCCATTTTGGTCGCCCTGGTTGTTTTGGTCGCTTTGATTATTCACCTCTTATCTCAGGGCCTCACCAGTATAGATTGGCAGTTTCTCACTTCACCCGCCAGCAGTGATGCCGAAGAGGCTGGGGTATTTATTGCCCTGGTGGGAAGTGGCCTGGTGATGCTCGTGACCACGACCCTAGCGGTTCCAGTGGGAATTGCGGCTGGAATCTACCTGGAAGAATACGCCCGCAAAGGTTGGTTGGCCGACTTGATTGAAATCAATGTCACCAACCTGGCCGGTGTCCCATCGATTGTCTATGGCTTGTTGGCACTCGGTCTATTTAAGTACGCGTTGAACCTGGGTGAAAGTATCATCACCGCTGGTTTAACCCTGGCTTTGTTGGTGTTGCCGGTCGTGATTGTAACGACCCGAGAAGCCATGCGTGCCATTCCCAGTAGCTTACGGGAAGCCGCCTATGCCCTGGGCGCGAGCAAGTGGCGCATGGTCAAAGACCACATTTTGCCCTACTCCATGGGCAGTATTTTGACAGGGATTATCATCGGCCTATCGCGGGCTATCGGCGAGACTGCACCTTTGGTCACCATTGGCGCGCTCACCTTCATCACCTTCTTGCCCGACTCCCCCATTCAGCCAACCTTCCCGTTCATTTCGTTCTCCTGGTTGCTGTCGCCTTTCACCGTGTTGCCGATTCAAATGTTCAGCTGGGTTTCTCGGCCTGATTTGGCCTTTGAAGCCAAAGCAGCGGCGGCGGGTGCGGTGCTGCTGGCTCTGACATTGCTCATGAATGGTTTTGCAAGTTTTCTGCGTTATCGTCTCCGCAAAGGTATCAAATGGTAAGTGAAACATCTGGACATCGTTCTCAGTCTGGGATCGCCCACAAAGCCAAAGTTGAAGCCGTTAATTTGAGTTTTTACTATGGCGGTAGCAAAGCGGCAATTAAAAATGTCAGTTTAGCGATTCCTGAAAAGCAGATTACGGCCCTAATTGGCCCATCAGGCTGTGGAAAAACGACGCTTCTGCGTTGCTTCAACCGCATGCATGATCTATACGATAACAACCGCTACGAGGGTAAAATTCTCCTTGATTCGACGGTCAATCTGATCTCGACGAAGATTGATCCCATTGAAGTGCGGATGCGGGTTGGCATGGTTTTTCAACGGCCCAACCCTTTCCCCAAATCGATCTATGAGAACGTGGCCTATGGTCTACGGATACGAGGTGAAAGTCGGCGACGCGTCATTGATCAAAAAGTGGAACAGTCGCTTCAACAGGCGGCCCTCTGGAACGAGGTCAAAGACCGGCTCAATGACCAGGCTTATGATCTATCCGGCGGACAGCAGCAACGTCTTTGCATCGCCCGTGCGCTGGCCACAGACCCAGAATTGATCTTGTTTGACGAGCCAACTTCTGCGCTAGATCCGATCGCCACGGCCAATGTCGAGCAATTGATGCTGCAACTTAAAGACAAAGTCACCATGCTGGTGGTCACCCATAGTATGCAACAGGCAGCTCGCATTTCGGACTACACCGCGTTCATGTATTTGGGTGAACTGGTGGAGTTTGATCAAACCTCTAAAATCTTCAGTGCTCCGGCCCAGGAGAAAACCCGCGATTACATTGGTGGCCGATTTGGCTAAGCAACGAGGATTAAATTAACGTGAGTTCGAATTGACGAATTGCACCTCGATACCACCCGAGGTTTAAAACCCCAGGCGAATCGAAACCGCTCACGAAAGGAACTCCAGCCAGTTCCCAGCCAGATTCTTTTACCCAATCAGCGCGACTAAACCTCTCTGGGTTTCCGCCAAATGAGCCCTCGGCTTGCAACCCAGGTCGGTGCATGGACTCTCACTAGAGCAATGGTGTCGATCCGGTCGAACTCACGTTATTTTAGTTGCCTGAATTAGCACGATACAGAATCAAACATTAACCCAAAATTAACCTTGACTGGTGACTCGCTTAATCTCTGCGTGGTGAACTGTATCTAGGTTTACTTTTCAGGTTTCCCTGACATCACTGCTGGGCGCTAGATTTTTGGTGTCTGCGCTTTGTTTTGTGTCCCGAGTTGTTACGAGCGAAAATTTAATGTCTTTGCAGAACGAGGAGTTGCTAGCTCAGGCTCAGGCTTGGGGGTTTCTATGTGGGGTAGATGAGCTCGGTGAATCGGTGATTATGCCAGAGACGGATGATTGGCGAATTCAGTCTAGGGCCGATCGCTGGGTTTTGGTCGTCAGCGGTGCCTCGCAAGTTAACTTCTATCCTGAAGATGTCCTCAAGTTTCTAGAGCGTCGTCGCAAGCGCTAGGCATCTTACTTTTAGAAATGTTGCTTTTAGGAACATTACCTTGGCGACCGTTGCAACGAAATTAACAAAGGCGAGTGATTAGCAAATCCAACCAACCACCTAGAAGGAGCTAGCGACTCGCTAGCTCCTTCTAGGTGACAGGGCTGTTTCTTAAGCGCGAAAACACCTGAGCAAGAATCCTACTGAACCGCTGCCAGGGCTTGTTCTGAACGGAACGCTTTCATGAAGAACAGGGAGGCAAAGATAGTACCGTTAGAGGCATACAGTGGTAGCTTCTGAAGCAACTTGAGAGGGGCGATCGCACCCGACTCTTCAATCTTTGCGATCTTGAGATTGTTCTGAACGCAATTTTCTAGCTGCTCATAGAACTTCGGGTGATCCACATCCAAAATCACCGGAAAGACTCGACCAGCAGTCTCATTGGTCTTTTTGATCACGTACTTGTCGTACTCGCGGGCGTCTAGGCCCAGGGCCTCGTAGAATTCCTTGCGCTGGACGTCGCGAATATACATGGTCGCAAAAACAGCAAGCAGAAAGAACTTGCACCAGAGGCGCGATCGCAGCCCGTTCACGGTCCAAGGCACCGCCTTCATCACCGCATCAAAGAAATCGCCGTGGCGGTTTTCATCCTGACACCAATTTTCGAAGAAATTGAAAATTGGATAGAGGCGATTTTCGGGGTGCTGTTCCAGATGGCGATAGATCGCAATATAACGCCAGTAGCCAATTTTCTCGGAAAGATAGGTGGCGTAAAAAATGTACTCAGGCTTGAAGAAGGTGTATTTCTTGTTGGCAGTCAGGAAGCCCAAGTCGAGCTGCATCCCAAAATCGCTCATGGCTTTGTTCAAAAAGCCCGCATGTCGTGCTTCATCCCGAGACATGAGACCAAAGCATTCGGCTAGTAGCGGATTCTTGGTTTTGAGCTTGCGGCTGAGTTCCTTGTAGAGCAAAAAGCCCGAAAACTCAGAGGTACAAGACTGCTCTAGAAACTCAACAAACACCTTTTTCGTGGCGGGATCAAGCCCTTCGGTGGATCCGTCGAATTCGGGAGTGCGCACAAAGTGGTGGCGGTTATAGTCAGCCTGGAATTCTTCTAGGATGGCCCACAGCTCATCTTCGTTGGGCGACAGATCCATCTTGGCCATCGCTTCAAAGTCGGTCGTATAGAAGCGAGGGGTAAGGATGGTGTCCTTAGCGGGTACCTTGACCCCAGGACGGATCTCTTCAGCAATGGGCTTTCTAAGGGAATCTACCATGGGGATTTTTAGAGAGTTGAGCGGCATTCATCCCCCACTCTACCAAGGGAGGACGGACTTGAGATAGACCCGCTGTGAAGAGTTGCAATATTTTGTCATGCTCTGTAACACAGTTGACCATCCCAGGCTGGGCTGCTCCGGGGTGGGCTGCTGCAGGACACGCTATCGTAAATTCCGCACCTCTGACCCGGAGCCTCGCCAGCTCAGATTCGCCACAATAGAATAGAAGATATGAGCATCTGTAGAAGCCATGAGGCTCACGTCGCGTCTGTTTCGTCCACGAATGAGTTTGTCCATGAACCAGCTCAACTCGCCTCCGCAGAATAATAGTACGACCGCGATCGCCCCATCCCAAGACGGACGCCTCACCAGCAGCTATCTGTTTTGGCTACTGTTCCTCATGGGATTTGGTGGCATCCACCGGATTTACAATGGTAAGGTTCTTACCGGCGTGCTTTGGTTTTGCACCTGGGGATTTTTTGGCATTGGCCAACTGGTCGATCTGCTCTTGATCCCCGATATGGTCGACACCCGTCGAATGCAGCTTTTGCGCGCCAACGGTGGGATTCAGCCCGGCACAATGGGTTCACAAGTCGTAGCGGCCCAGACGGTACAAGCGCCGACACGGGAGCAGCTGATGGTGCAGATTTTGGCGGCGGCGCGATCGCACCAAGGCAGACTCACGGTTCCCCAGGCTGTTCTGGCAACGCACCTCGGCTTTGACGAAGTGGAAGGCCTCCTACTGGAAATGCACCGTAAGGGCTATGCCTCCATGGAGAACGACATGGATACGGGTGTGATTATTTATCACTTTGTGGGGCTATAAAAAGCTGGTGCACCCTGACAGCGCACCAACTCATCTTGCTCGGGGTTATTCAGATGGTCTCGAAAGAGCATGATGCCCGATAGTGTCCAGCCTGTGTCACCCAGAAGCCAACCCGTCTAAGGGGTTTTGCCAGCGCAAGGCTTCGCACCTGCACAGGGTTGCTTACCGGCACAAGGAGCAGCACCCGCGCAGGGAGCCTTACCGGCACAGGGAGCAGCAACCTCACCAGACGTTTCTCCACCAGCCTCAGGGGTTGTTCCACTTGAGCAGCTCGTCGCCAAGCCACTAACACCAACACTCAACACAGAAAATGCGGCAAGAGTTGCCCAGGTTTTAACGCGCATATGCTTTCTCTCGATTTACTGAAGGGTGGGCTGCTGCACAGACAGGGGGAAGACCAAAGCTGTAGCCTTGGCATCGCAGTGCAGTGGCCCACATGTATATTTGGCCGGGTGAATCTGGTTTTTTGCTGAAACCCTCCCTAACTTTCCATAAGAAACTGAGGCTCAGCAATTCAGAATTCGTTCAGTAGTGTGCGGAATGAGCGGGTACTTGTCAATCTATAAGATGGCCTTATCTGGCATTATCTTTAGAATCAGGCATTGCCTTTAGAATCAGGCATTGCCTTTAGAGCCTGGCATTGCCTCAAATTCTGGCAGACGGCTTCCTCGAGTAAGCAGATTTTCTTGAGTATCTCAGCAAACGTTCAGGATTCCGTCAGGCTTGCATCAGGCAAATGAGATTGGATGGGGGGGCTCTAGTTTAAGCCTCGTTCCCAAGGCTGGCTTGGTCCTCAGGCTGGCCAGGTTCTCAGCCTTGGTTTCAATTCCGGAAACCAAGGCTGAGGGCGATCGCACGATCAGCTATGAATCAAGATATTTCCTAACCCCTCTAGAATTGTGAAATCATCCGCACTATCTGCTAAGCCCTATCGGAGACCGACCATGACGAACCAAGACTGGCATGTCACCCAAGTGGGACAGTGCATCATTCCGAGTCGGGAAGTGTTGGTTTCAGAGCCGATCGTGCCCTATCGCCTCTATCGTTTTTTGACGGATTTGGAGGAGATTTTGCTCAAGGAGAGCGACGACGCGATCCGACTTCAGCAGATCTGCCCCCTAGTACGGCATTTGCTCGACCATTCTCCTTGGATTGAGCTGCAATTTCTGATGCCGGATCCGGAAACCGGTTGGTCTGTGAATACACTCTATGACGAGCCAGACTACCCCCTAACCATTCAGATCGTGAGCTGGATGCCGGGGGTGAAGTCTTCGATTCATAATCATGCAACCTGGGGACTGGTAGCGGTTTTGGATGGTCAGGAAAAAAATACATTTTGGCAACAGGCGACCACTGAAGGCCTTCCCCTCAAAAAGACTGGCGATCGCATCCTAGATCCCGGCGACATCATCACCTTTATGCCCAATGCCATCCACCAGATTGAAGCCCTGGGAGACGATCCTGTGATTAGCTTGAACCTATATGGAGAGACCGAGTTTGAACAACGTTTCCAATTTGATCCAGACACCGGTGCCGCAACCTTGTTTTAGGGACAGGCATCTTGGCTTGGGTCGGAAGCCGTGGGGGAGAGCACGCTCTCTACGGGCTCAGTTGACCTCGCAAGTGGCAATCTTAGCTGCCTTGGGGCTAGGCAGCATGACCGCTTGGTCTGCGTGGCAAATGCGCAGCCTTTTGCTGGGTTCTCATCAGCGAACCTTGGACGATGTGGGCGGTCGCTTTACTCACGATTTTTCGGTGGCCCTGGCCCAAGGTTCGGGCCTGGATACCGCAGCGGTCACCGCTATTCAGGCAGCTGTTCAAACTGCCTCCACCAAAAACATTTTGCTGTGGGTTGAGAATCCGCAGATGGAGCTGGTGGCCAGTTCTGTGGTGGCTTCTGCCGATGCCATACAGCTCCAGGACCTCAGAACCCACGTGAACTTTTCGAGTAAAAGCCATTTGGTGCCCATGGGCGAGCCAAGCCGATATCTGGTGGTTTGTGGCGTTGCTCTGGAGAATCAGCAACAAACTGTCGGCAACCTCTATTTGGCCTACGACGTCAGCTCCCAACACCAGGCCTATACCACCTACTTGCGCCATTTGATGATGGCCAGTCTATTGCTGTTGGGGCTATTGACCGGGGCGATTGCCCACTGCGTTCGTCAGGTCACCCAACCCCTCAAGGCCATCAGCGACACCGCCAGCAAGCTTTCTGCAACTGATTTGAGCCCAATAACCCTTGACCAATCCCCTGAAGAGATCGCGGGCCTCATCGAAGCCTTCAACGCCATGCTGCTTCGCCTATCGGAAGCTTGGGAGAAACAACGCCAGTTCATCAATGACGCCTCCCACGAATTGCGAACGCCCTTGACCGTCGTAGATGGTTACTTACAGAGTATTTTGCGGCGTAAAGACAACCTCAATCTACTTCAACAAGAAGCGCTTGGTACCGCCGCCGAAGAAACCCAGCGCACGATTCACATGGTAGAGGAAATGCTGGAAATTGCCCGTGCAGACAGTGGGCAACTGGTTTTTGATCTAAAGCCAATTGTCTTATACCCCCTACTGCAGAAGACACTTCAAACCATCCAAGCGCGTCATCTGCGATCGCTCATCCTCCGAGATCCCCCAGGCCCCATCATAGTCTTGGCAGACCCTAAATATCTCCAACAAGCTCTGGTGCATTTACTCGAAAATGCCATCCAATATTCCGACCCTTCGGAGGCAATTTGCATTTCGCTAGCAGAACAGTTCGATCACGTTAGCATTACCGTTCAGGACACCGGAATAGGTATTGATCCGAAGCATTTGAATCATATTTTTGAACGCTTTTATCGAGCCGATCCGGCCCGTCATCGACAAGGTGGGACGGGTCTGGGGCTGACGATCGCCAAAGCGTGGGTAGAAGGTATGGGGGGTACCATTGCCGTTCAGTCCCAAGTCAACCAGGGTTCTACATTTACGATTTCTCTACAAAACTACAATTTCTCTAAAAACCATGACGACCAGCATTCTTGTTGTTGAAGATGAAGTCAAGCTAGCTCGGCTACTGGAGCTAGAATTGACCCAAGAAGGCTATGAGGTGACCGTAGCCCATGATGGCTTTGCGGGGCTAACTAGTGCTCGAAACAAGCTGCCCGATCTACTGATTTTGGATTGGATGCTGCCAGGTATTTCGGGTGTAGAAATTTGCCGTAGATTGCGATCGACGGGCATTAAAATTCCGATCATTTTGCTCACCGCCAAGGACGAAGTTTCGGCACGGGTGGAAGGACTGGATGCGGGGGCGGATGATTATGTGGTTAAACCCTTCAGTCTGGAAGAATTACTGGCACGGGTGCGATCGAATTTGCGCAAGAGCCAACCCCAGGATGTAGAGCGGCTCGAATTTGACGATCTGCGGCTCGATCGGAAAACCAGAGAGGTCTGGCGGGGTGATCGCGCCATCGAACTCACGGTCAAAGAATACGACCTGCTGGATTATTTGCTCGCCCATCCTCGCCAAGTCATCACCCGTGACCAAATCCTGGAGAAAGTTTGGGGCTATGACTTCATGGGCGATTCAAACATCATTGAGGTCTATGTGCGCTATCTGCGCATCAAGCTTGAGGAACAGGGAGAGCCAAGGCTGATCCAGACGGTGCGAGGGGTCGGATACGTGCTGCGGAGTTAATCAGGTTGACGATCAATCGGGATTGGCCGAAAGAAGGGCCTGAAAGAGGGGCCAAAACAGGATAAGATCGCCCTCGACATCTTTTTCCAGTAGCCAGGGCGAATGAACTTAAACAAAAATTCTCCCCAGCTTGTGCGCGATCGCCTTGGGCGACCCTACGAAATGGTTGTAACCCTCGACGGGCCAGTGAGTCGCTTTCGTCTCTATGATCGCAAAACCTTGGTGGGCGAGGCAAAGTGTCTGCGGTGCTCTGTAGCGCGGATGGAATTAGGAGATATTGCGATCGCCAACGAAGCCATCCCCACCCCCGCGAATGCTCTGATGCAGCGGTTGCGCCAGATTCCCGGCTGCCAGCATGCCCCCGTCAACTATCGAGGTCGGGGATTGGGAACAGTGTTGCTTCAGCATCTTGTGAATCATGCGCGATCGGCAGGGGCTCAGGAACTCTGGGGTGAGGTGTTTCAGCAAGATATCGAAAATGATCCAGGCTTACTCAACTGGTACCAGAACTTTGGGTTTGAACGCCATTCTCCTTCGGCTGAGGTGGGGGAAGATGTAGTGGCACTGATTTGTTTTGCACTAGATACAATAAAGTCGAACGCAACGAAATTGGATGCAACAAAATCGGATGCAACGAAATCGGACGCGATAAAATTGGATGCAACGAGATCAGATGCAAAAACATCTATTTCCTAGGCTAATTTCAAGGTCATGCCTCAGGTAAAACCGGTCGGGCTTCGCCGTTGAGCAACATAAAGTAAAGCTCAACGATCAGTTCTGGATGGTGCTGCTTAACCTGCTGATAGGCCTGGTTTAAATATTGAGTGTGAATCTGTTGCTCAGCCTCCAGATCATCTTTTGGCATGATTTCAAACTTACTCGCGTAGGCCCCACAATCTTGGTGGTCGAGAATGATCACCTTGCTAATTCGGTGGATTTTTTTGAAAGAGCCAGTTGATCCCAAAAGGCTTCGGCCTCAGCGGCATGGGGGAAGCCAGTCAGGGCTAGAGATGCACCGGCGAGTGCAACCCAGTCGTATGCTTGCTTCAGATTCTGACTCTCTAGAAATGATTGTTCGAAAGTAATAAAACGAAAATCAATGCAGCTCAATACGAGTGCCCTGGCCTGATAGTCAGCGGCCAGAACCGGTTTGCCTGTGAGCCAAAACCAACTCGCGATCGCCCCTCCCAGACCAGCCGCTCGCAAGAAAGCACGACGATTGAATTGATCAGAGCATCGATGACGAGAGCACTCACATGTATCAAAACACTCCCTCATAGCACCAACCACCCAAACACATCCGCCACTACCAAATTCAACGTCAACTCTGGCAAGGGCGGCACGATCGCGTCTCCTCGAAAAATGCGTAGTCGCTGGGATCGATCTACAACTAAGATAGTTTCCTCTTCTGGATCTAGCAGCCAACCCAACTCTGTACCCTGCTCCGAGCAGTGCAACAAATTATCCAATGCCTTCGTCTGGCTTTGCCCAGGTGACAAAATCTCAATGGCCCAATCTGGACGAATTAAAAAGCGATGGGCCACTCGTCCCGCCTCTGTCCGAGGGATACGCCCCCAGCGGAAGACCGACACATCCGGAATCAGCGATCGCCCCCCAAACGAGCACCGCAACTCCGGGAACGCATAGAACACTCGACCCGGCTGTCCGGCTTGATTCAGTACCTTACACAACTCAACCTGTAAACAGCTGTGTTCTCCCTGAGGCATCGGTTTTTGCCAAATTTCACCAACCACAAACTCCGCAGGGGGCTTCGTCTCCGGCAGAGCCAGAAACGCATCTAGGGTCAATCGTGGCCGTACTATGCTGTTCGTCATCGATTTTGCCCAGACTCTACGAAGACTGTCCTAATTTTGGCACAAATTCAAAAGTCTCAAACGAAGGGTCTTGAATGAAGGTCTTGAAGGTAATGAAATCCTAAGAATTGACCCAGGGGCGATCGCCCCCGGCTACGCTGGTTCTGATCTGCTCTGGTAAATCCATGCCATCGCTGCTGTCTGATGCTAACCTCCGCCTTGATGAAGCGCTCAAACATGTTCAGCTTTCGGAAGACGCAATTTTGCGACTGCGATCGCCCAAAACCAGCCTCAGCGTCTCCATTCCCCTGCGCCGGGACGATGGCTCCCTGGAAATCTTTCAGGGCTATCGCGTTCGCTATGATGACACACGCGGCCCCACCAAAGGAGGCGTTCGCTTTCATCCCAATGTCTCCATCGACGAAGTCCAGTCCTTGGCCTTTTGGATGACCTTCAAGTGCGCCGTTCTCGATTTACCCTACGGCGGCGGTAAGGGCGGCATCACAGTTGATCCCAAAAACCTGTCTCGTCTGGAGCTTGAGCGCTTGAGCCGGGGCTATATCGACGCGATCGCAGATTTCATCGGCCCCGATCGCGACATTCTCGCCCCTGATGTTTATACCAACGCGATGATTATGAGTTGGATGATGGATCAATACAGCATCATCCAGCGCCAGTTTTCGCCAGCGGTGGTGACGGGTAAGCCGATCGCAGTGGGTGGTAGTCGAGGGCGAGATACCGCGACGGCCATGGGTGCATTTTTGCGATCGAAACCCTGATGCCCAAGTTCGATCGGCGACCCCAGCAAACTCGAGTGGCAATTCAAGGGTTTGGCAATGCTGGAGCAACCTTGGCCCAGCTTTTGTTTGAGTCTGGGTACAAAGTCGTTGCAGTCAGCGACTCTCAGGGAGGAATCTATGCCCCTCTCGGATTAGACATTCCCAGTGTTCAAGCCCACAAAAACGCTACTCGCACCATGAAGGCTGTGTACTGCGAAGGTAGCGTTTGCAATTTGGTTGAGCATCGCACTATCACCAACGCCGAGCTGCTCGAACTGGATGTTGATATTTTGATTCCGGCAGCGCTAGAGAATCAAATCACGCCTGCCAACGCTGCCCAGATCAAAGCTCCGCTCATCTTTGAAGTTGCCAATGGCCCGATTACAGCGGCGGCAGACGCCATTTTGCAAGCCCAGGGCTGTTGGGTGTTTCCCGATATTTTGATTAATGCCGGGGGAGTCACAGTCAGTTACTTCGAGTGGGTACAAAACCGTAGCGGCCTCTACTGGAGCGCAGAAGAGGTCGCCTTACAACTGAAGCGACGCATGGTAAAAGAAACTGAAGCAATCTGGCACATTGCCCAATCGCGCAACCTCTCGTCCCGTACCGCAGCCTATGTCCATGCCCTAGAGCGTCTGGGCGAGACCATCGAAGCCAAGGGCACCCGCGATTATTACCAGGGAGGTCGTTAGGTGCGCAAGCGGTAATCAGAAACCCGTCGGCCTGGCGAGTGACCGGTTTGCTGACTCTCAGAACTTGGGTTGACTCCAACAGCGATCGAGATGTGAGATCAGCACCTCGCGCTGAGCAGACAGGGTCTGCAAAATGCTCCAGACTTGGAGCATCTGACCGGGGCTGTCCACTTGAATGAGAAGGGGTTGATAGGCCTTACATTGACACGTTAAGCCCAACTCAACTAAACGGCGATAAGCCTGCCATCGATCGGGGCAGTCCACTGGAGTCAAGATCTGGGTCGGGTTCGAACTCTGATGAGGGCTGAGATTGAGCTCAGAATTTAGGTCGGAACCATTGAGAATGGGGGTTGTATCTGGGTTCATAATTGGGATCTCCAGGGGCGTCAGGGTGTTTAAAAGGGGTGGCTCGCGAAAAGGCAAGGAAATGGGGGAAAGGGGTGAGCGATCGCGGCAATATCTTCAGGATTAAAATGCGGCACTAAAATACGTGCAGCAGCAAATTTGATCAATATTTTTCTATTGAAACCAGCTTGCAGTGACAGGCTCAGAATTGAGCCTATTTCCGCACTCTAGATGGACGCAATGCACAACCAGATCATGAAAAAGATCTTGCTGATCAACAGATGAGCATTCATGCCTCATTCCCTGGCTTATGGTCCTCTTCTGAGGCTTGAATCTCACGAACCCATAGAATAATTGTGTTGTGGCTAATCCCCGTCATTCGTTCAATTTCTCGATATTTCATCCCATTCTTTCGCATTCTAATACAGATTTGTCTGACCTCATGCGAGTATCCTCGCGGATAATGAGCCTCTAAAAACTGACGTCCACAACCTTTGCAGATATAGTTTTGTCGCCCTCCTCGACGACCATTTTTACTAGTAGATTGGGACCCACAATGAGGGCAGTTCATGATTCAGTTGTGCAGCTTAAAAATATCTTTAGATTCAATCATTAGCAAACTCTAAACCTGCTGATGAGAGACCTTCTTATCCCCATCAAAACAGCCCACAACGATCCTCCAGATTTTCAAAAGAAGCTGTTAAGATTCGGGAAGGATAGCAAAGACCGACCTGAATGATTCACAGCTCTCGGTCGTTCAGTCCAGTTCAACCATGACTTAGGGTTGCAGCCCAAGGGAGATGCCATGCTTACTGTCCAAACACCCCTACGTGCCTTCGGCCAAGTCGGAGAAAACGTCGTCCTCCTCGATAACTCCACAACGGAACCGATCTGCGAGGGACTCAATATTGCTCTCGCCAGTTTTCAGGGCCTCTATCTTCAATATCAAAAGCATCACTTTTCTGTGGAGGGGGCAGAGTTTTACGGCCTACACGAATTTTTCGAGGACAGTTACAAGGCCTGTCAAGGCCATGCCCATGATGTGGGCGAACGCCTAGATGGCCTAGGTGGCGTCACGGTAGCCAGTTTCACCAAGCTAGGGGAACTCTGCTGCTTCACTCCCGAGGAAGATGGCGCATTTTCCTGTCGCCAGATGGCCGAAAACGATCTGGCGGCGGAACAGGTGGGAATTCAGATGTTGCGGCGTCACGCTGCTCAAGCGGAAAGCCTGGGCGATCGCGCCACTCGCTACCTCTACGAGCAAATTTTGCTCAAAACCGAGGAGCGTGCCTACCACCTGTCCCACTTCTTGGCACCGGATACCCTGGTGATTCGCCGCTAGGGCTTTATTGCTCTCTGATAGGGACTATACCCTTATTGCAAGAGCTTGTCACTAGCTTGGACAAGTTTATTGGCCATGCCTCGAAGTAAAAAGCGCTGAAATCCTTGTGTTTCAGCGCTTTTTTGAGATTGAAGTCCCTGAATTGCCGATCGCACTTCTTTACATTCAAGCTGGATAGTAGGCTGCTTGTACGTCAGATCATGGTTACTACTTTTGAGTTTGAGGGAGAGTTATCGGGAGGGCGATCGCACGCCTGTAATGCCCAGAACTCCTTTCCATAAGACTTTTAAACTTTTTGAACTAATCTAGATCTGCCACGCCCGACAATTAAACCACCAAATCTACTTGACAGTAACTCTCAAGTAAAATTATACTCGGCCTCAGGCGTAGCTTACCGATAACCATTAGCAACTTTCTCGACCCAAGGCTTTGGCGCTCTCTTTGTCTTAGATCTGCTCCCCTTCGTTGTTGAGATGGGATTACAACTGATGAACCTGCTGGCTGTTAAATTTCCAATTCAGGCACTTGCCCCACCTCGCCTTGGGCAACCTCGCTTCGAATTATCCCAAGCTGAGTCGCCCAAGGGGCGTTCGTTCACGAACGCCCCCTTGAAACCTTTCCGACTTCGTCCTCCCAGTTTGATCCCAATGCCTGGGATCATTGGCTACTTTTGGTTGTGGCACTGGGCTTCTCCATTTGGGTTTTGCGAACCTCCTGGTCTTGGCGGCAAGATTCAAAGCAGAACCGCTCGCTTCCCCATCGCTCCTCCAGTTTTCGGCGTTAGGAGCAAGCCGCGTGTTTCGTCCCTTCGCCTTGTAATGGCTAAGTTCCTATGAGTTGCTCCGAGACGTTCAGCTTTAATTTAGTGGGTCAGTTTTTGGGCTATGAACTCAAAGGCTACAAACTTTATCGGATTCATCTGGGCAATGCCCAAGGTGAATATCGTCTGAAACTGAGTGGCGAAGCTCGAGATGATCTGCTTCGTGCTGCCCTGCAAGGCAACCTCCAGGTGGGGGACTGGATGCAGGTCTTTGGTCTGCAAGAGATCAAGGCCAGCGATGGCAGCACCAAGTTCAAGGTGCGTTCGATTGAGCGAACCTTGGAGCCGCCCCAGAGTCATTTGCGCACGTGGGTGCCACCGACGCTTCCAGGCCCCAAAACACAAATTTTGGTTTGCCAAAAGTCAAGCTGCTGCAAGCGAGGGGGAAAGGCGATCTGCCATGCCCTCAATCAGATGCTGAACGAACGGGGGTTGGGCGATCGCGTACACCTCAAAGCCACCGGCTGTCTTAAGCAGTGCGGCAAAGGCCCCAATCTCATCGTCGGCAAGACGCGTCACCATCAGGTGAAAGTTGGCGATATTCCCCAGATTTTGGACGCTCACTTCCCCCCCTTGGAAGTGGAGGCAAAGCAATGTGCCGTTGCGAAGACCTAGAACATCGCAATCCAATTATTTCTGTCCGAGTCGTCTTCAAGCCGATGATCAGATTTACTTGAGAAAAAATTCATTAATGTTGAAGTTTAAAACGGAGATTAACGCAAAAGTTTTCTATTTTCTCTCGAAATAGCCGCAGGCCTTCCCCAGCCTGTGGCTATTTTTTGGTTATTTCTTTCAGCTGTTGCTCAATTCGTCCTTTTTGGCCACTTCCGTAAAAGCCTTTTCCAGCAAAGATTAAGAGTATTCTTGCAATTAAGATCCAGCTCAAAATAGTTATCTAGAGTACAAAATAAAATAAAACTTCATCGTTACTTATTGAGAAAGATTCTAAACTAAGTTTTATCGAGCTAATGAAGTTGATTCTCAATAAGGTTCTCGTGTCTTCTAGCTAGATGTCCCCGAGCCTTGAGGATTCTTGATCCAGTCGATACTCTCCTCTCTCCCGTTTGGGGGTCTGGCTTGCAAGCGACTCCCAAACGGCTTTTTTCAATACGTTCGCAGGAGAACTTTTTTATGCAGGCTTACGGCAACGGAACCGTTCGATATGATTGGTGGGCGGGCAACGCCCGTTTTGCGGATCGCTCTGGTTTATTTATTGCGGCTCACGTGGGGCAAGCCGCCCTGACCATGCTCTGGGCTGGCTCCTTTACACTGTTTGAACTCTCTCAATACGATGCCTCAATCCCGATGGGAGACCAGGGACTGATTTTGCTCCCTCACCTGGCGACCTTGGGTTTGGGCGTCGGGGATGGCGGTCAAGTCGCAGATTTGTATCCGTACTTTGTTGTGGGCATGGTGCACCTGATTTCTTCTGCTGTTTTGGGTGCAGGCGCTTTGTTTCATACCCTACGCTGCCCTCAAAAACTCAGCGAGGCCAGCGGTAATGCCAAAAAATTCGACTTTAGCTGGGATGACCCCAAGCAACTGGGTATGATTTTGGGTCATCATCTCCTGTTTCTGGGAGCTGGGGCATTGTTGTTTGCCTGGAATGCGTCCCACTGGGGCGGTTTGTATGATGCCAATCTGCACCAAGTTCGTCTGGTCACCGAGCCCACGCTCAACCCTGCGGTTATCTATGGCTATCAAACCCACTTTGCTTCCATCAACAATCTTGAGGATCTAGTGGGCGGTCATATCTTTGTGGGTTTAATGCTCGTAGGCGGTGGTGTTTGGCATATTTTGGTGCCACCGATGGCTTGGGCCAAGAAAGCATTGATCTTCTCGGGTGAGGCAATCCTGTCCTATTCCCTAGGCGGCATTGCCTTGGCCGGGTTCGTCGCAGCTTACTTCTGTGCGGTGAATACCCTGGCCTACCCATCGGAGTTCTACGGCGCGCCCCTTGTGATCAAGTTCGGTGTCTGCCCCTATTTTGCAGAAACGGTCGATTTGCCCAATGGTGCCCATAGCGCTCGAGCCTGGCTAGCCAATGCACACTTTTTCTTGGCATTCTTCTTCTTGCAGGGTCACCTTTGGCATGCGCTGCGGGCAATGGGGTTTGACTTTCGCAAGGTTGAAGCGTGGCTGAATGAGACGGCTAGCGCTTAGTAAAAAGCTTTGCAGTACAGTCGTTGTTTCAACAACCTAAGTTTGGGGCCATCCATGCATGTTGTCCCCTTGCCTGAGCGAACTGCGGCTCCAATTCGCTCAGGCGACCTGAGGAATTGAGCCCTGACTCCGACACAGCTTCTGGTAGCTCAGTTCCTCTTTCTTCTTGATTGTTTCGCTCATTCTGTTTTTCTAGATTTTTTATGATGATGATTGGATTATTTTACGGTACACAAACTGGCAACACTGAGACGATCGCAGAACAAATCCAGGTTGCTTTTGGCGGTGATGGCATCGTGACCCTGCACGAAATTTCTGACTCTGATGCCAGCACCTTTGGGCAGTATCAGCAGATTATCATTGGCTGCCCGACCTGGAATATTGGTGAGTTACAAAGTGACTGGGATGATTTTTATGAAGGCGATTTGAATCAAATTGATTTTTCGGGTAAGCAGGTCGCTTACTTTGGCCCTGGGGATCAGGTCGGTTATTCAGACAATTTTCAGGATGCCATGGGCCTGCTTGAAGAAAAAATTTCGGGCCTGGGTGGGGAAACAGTGGGACATTGGCCTACGGATGGGTACGAACATGATGCTTCTAAGGCAGTGAAAAACGGTAAATTTGTCGGCCTTGCCCTAGATGAAGACAATCAGCCAGAGCTGACAGACTCACGCATTCAAGCTTGGGTGGGTGAGCTCAAGCTTATTTTTGGGGTCTAGAGGCATGAACACTCTAGCATTTCGATCGAGCAGACAAGAATCGTTTTCGGCATAGCCCTCCGGATCCAAACAGTCCTGGTATCTTCCTAAAGGTATTCCCGATGAAACCAATGATCAATACTCAGGATGACAGTTGCGGTGTTAACAATAGTCCCATAGGGCAACACCTCCCCCTCGCTCCAACCGATGCCCTGTGGGTCAACCTCAGCCCCAATTTGTCGGTGTTTGACCAACCCCTTCTGCGAAATTTGGCCAAGCGCAGTTGTATTTCCCAGTGGCAATATATCCAGGAGGCGGATGAAGCTTGCGCGATCGAAGTTGCCCTCACACTTCTTCATGACCACCTCAAGCGCCGTGCCCAGCCGGTGCATTTGTTGGGCCATGGCGTGAGCGGGGCGATCGCCCTACTCTATGCCCGACTCCACCCCGAGCGAGTGCGATCGCTCACCCTCCTGGGCGTTGCCGAGCAGCCCGCCGTGACCTGGCACGCCCACTACTACGTGCAGCGCCACCTACTTCCCTGTGCCCAAAGCTGCGTGCTCGCGCAATTGGCCAAGAGTTTGTTCAATGACGAACGTCCCTACCCGGCAGCGGCTTTGGTTCAGATTTTAGCGAAGGACTTGGCGCGATCGCCTCTCCTCCATTCTCTCTTTGACATTCAATCCTTGCCCCAGGGAGGTGTGCAGGTGCCCCTGATGGTGTGTGGTGCAACCCAAGATGCCATCGTTCATCCACCAGCCCTACAGGAGTGGCAACGCTGGCTCAAGCCCGGCGATCGCCAATGGCTCTGCGAGCAAGGCGGACACTTTTTCCACTATTTTCAACCCCAGCAGGTGGGGCGGGAGGTGAGCCGGTTTTGGCGATCCTTAGCTCCGATTCCCCAGCGCTAATGTTGCCGCGTTTGATAAAATGATAATCATTATCGTTTTATTAAGCTTCATAGAATGCTGCTGTTAGGCAACTGTATTTCGAAGCTATACTTCTCCGAGGTTTCTAGCACCATGACCCGTTTTGCCTATGCCGAACCGCTTCCGGCGGTGGCTTTAAGCCTTGTTCGTGCGCCCGCTCCAGATAAACCCAGCGGTTTCAATCAACCTGGTGAGGTAGAGCCACCCTTTCGCAAGCATTTGCGGCGTCGCGAACGGTTGCCCCTGGACTCTAGGGCGCTGTGGGAGATTGAATCTGGTTTTTTCGGTCGCTCACCTGGGATGAAGAGGGAAATCTCACCACTCTGGGGATTTGGGGGCCAGGAGAACACATGTCGATCGCCTTCTCCACGCTTTCGCCCTTGCATTTAGAATGTCTTACCTCCGGGTGCATCCGCCAGATCTCGAACGCAATGGACAATGCTAGCCATGATGAGATTGGAGAGCTGATGCGTTTGAGAGCCCAACGTACCGAAGAGCTGCTCTATTTTCTGCAAATTCGCTGCACTCAAACGCGTATTCGCAGGATCTTAGGGTGGCTCGCCCAGCGTTTTGGTCGCTCAACATCCACGGGCATCTTGTTGCCCTTGAGGCTGACCCACCAAGAATGGGCGGATTTGATCGGCTCGACACGGGTTACTGTAACTCGACTGATGAAGCAGCTACAACAGCAAGGAGAATTGGAACTTTGTGGCCGCTCTTTGATCGTCCACGGCTCGCTCGTGAATTAGATGGATGCGGATAGCGGGAAAAACTAACCTTCGTCCAGGCCGAGCCCGAGATGGCAAGCGTGGGATAAGATGGGGCACGATTGTCTTGCAGGCTATCCATGACAAGAACCCACTCTAGGCTGAGAATGCGGATGAGCGTGACGCAGTTGAGCGTGACGGTAGCTAGAACATTGGTCATCACCCTGGCGATCGCCGCCTGTAGTACACCTACAACCGACCTACCTAAAGCAGGCCCGTCCAAAACCGGCCAGCTCAAAACCGATACAGCGAGACCGAGACTCCCAGCAGTCACCGGAACACCAGCGGCTGCACCGACAGCAAGCGAGGGCGATCGCGCCAAACCCTCCCAACCCCCAGCCGAACCTTCCCAGCTCCCGGCTCATAACGTCTCCGGGCAACCAGCCGCTTCACCCAAACTAGAAGCCTCCGCTCCAGCGGCACCCGGCAAGGTTGAAGTAAAAACAGCACCCACCCAAATTGCCATCAACGCCAGCGTTTGCGGCGCGGGCGGGCAAGCTGCCTACTTCGAAACCAAAAGCCAAGCGATCTACATTTGCCGTAGCGAAAACCAATCACTCACCTACATCGCAACGCCAAAGAAACAAGGCAATTCAATTTTTTTGCCCGCCACCGCGATTCCAGACGGCGATGAAACCGCCTACATGGCAGAAGACGGAGCACGCAGGTTTTTGATCGGCCCTGTCGGCTATCGGCTCGAAGAAAACGGTAAGGCGATCGCCCAAGAAAAGGTCATTCGCGATCGCCAATTTCCCTAATGTATCGAAACCGTATCCCAGCCACCGCCCTCTTCGCCAATGGCCAAGGTCGTCACCTCAAATGGGGGTTTGATCGGATGTTCGGGCTGCTCAATGGGCAGGGGATGAGGAATGGGCTTGGGCAGAGGTCTTGGGAAGGGCGGATGAGTGGGCCGACAAATCGGAAAGGGAGGACGAATGGGGAAGCCGGGGAAGTGGCCGCCTTCTTCTCCCAGCATTTTTGTCGTTGCGATCGATAAGCCGCCACTCACCGCAGCCGCGCCACCGGAGCCTGATGAGGAATGACTCGAAGAATCATCTGGCGTTGGACGGCCTTGCGCAGGCTGCTCCAAGGACTCACAGAGCTCTAGGTCAGCTAATTCGAAGGAAAAGGGATGTCTCATGAAGGCTTCCTCGTCAAAGGGTCGTTCAAACGTGATTGACCTGACTTTAGCGAAATGCCCGATTTGCGGGTTGCCATCCTGGCAGAAGTTTTCGCAAGATCTAGACCCAACTCCCCAACTCCTCCTAAAGACTTACCTGACGAACCGAGGCTCTTCTAAGAGCGTAAAGAGCAAGTTATTGAGAATGGCCGTATCTCGGACGAGCTTGGCGTGCTCCTGCACATAAAAACTAATTCGACTCCAAGCGATCGGAGACTCCATCCAGGACTGCTGCTGCGTGGGGAGCTGTTCCTCCAGTAGGGCATTCCTTCTCAAAACAACGCCGTCTCCCGGCCCTTGTTGAACCATTTTGAGTTTTCCTTTGGGATCAATCGCCACGACAGCAGGCGTCAAAAAACCATCCCCGGCAATGAGTTGTAAGTTCAACCCATCCGGCAAAGAAGCAGGGCGATCTAGGGCTTGGGTGAATCGCTCAGCCCGCTTCAAACAGCGCGACAGGTACTGTCGGGCGATCGCCTGACGCGCACTGACGCCCACTACATCGGGCAGCAAATAGCGCAACACTGGGTCACTTTTGGGGGAGAGCAACCCCCAGTGCATCCGCTCCCAGAGGGAGAGGTCAAATAAATTTGCAGCCGTTTGTGTTGGGGGCTTGGTCTCACTCAGTTCTAACACAGACTGATGTCGGGTTCGAGGCAACATCTGATAAAGTGATGGGAATGTTCCCCAGGTTGCCACCATCTTATCCGGTTTGCCTGGGCCAATTCCAACTTTACCCAGCCAAGAGCCCAAGTTCATCAGGGGATCGCTACCGGGTTTAGGAGGGTTGAGAAACTTTCCTTGGGTTAATTGAACCAATGTTTCTAAGGTTCCCCCATTGGGGGGGCCGAGTAAAATAACGCGATCGACATAGCGTGCTCCAGCCCAAGTTATTTCTGGTAGAGGCCCTTGATCCGGCAAGGGGCGATCGCCATACAGGAGAAAATATCGTGTCAGCAATCCCCCCATCGAATGGGCGATAATATCAAATTTAATCTCAGCGGGCTCAAGACCCCAACGCTCCCTATATTCTTGGCGTAAGTACTCGCTTTTTTCTAAAATAAATTCGTTTAGAAGTTGTGCATTTTCGGCATTGTCCCTGCGCCAGTCATAGGCAAATTGAAAGCGATCAAAATTATCATCTTTAGAACGGGCTTGCCGATCATTAGCTTGTTGATGGCTAGTTTTTTGATGACTAGCTTTTTGGTTGTTGACTTGTACTTTGGTTTGTATTGAAGAGAGCGACTTTGAAGAATCGAGATTTGAAAATTGTGATTCTGCCTCTTTTTTGGCTACATTTGCTGCATTCTGGTTTGGGTTTGGGTTTGGGTTTGGGTTTGGGTTTGAATTTGAGTTTGAATTTGGATTTGGGTTTAGGCTCTGAAAATTTAGATCTTGTAAATTTCGATCTAATGAAGACTGACTTGAGATTGAAAGACTACCATTGACAGTGCCTAGGGCCTCAATAATTTGTCGGTAGGAGTCTCTCTCCCAAATCCATCCCAATAGATTTGTTTTGCGACTAGGCTCAACTCGGTCAAATCTAACTGTATCCGAGATTGAATTATTGTGAATCGGCAGCGCAAGTTGGGTGAAATCGCTCTTGAGACTAAACTCGCCCCAAACTTTTTCATATTTGGTATTGACGAGACTAGAACCAAACATTCCTGGAATCAAAATAACTGGATTACGAATTTTTCCAGATCGTTGGATTAAATTAGTATAAACTCTCTGTAGCTCAACATTTACTTCAGGCGATTGTTCAGGCCAAGGTATAGAAATCCGATTCGAGCCGATCACAATTAATAGAGTCAAGAGAAACAGGAGCTTTGATGTTTGCTTAATTCGGATAAATTTGAAGACTTTTCGGATTTTATTCAAGTGAATAGGCGAAAAAATCTAAGCTGAGAATTCAAAGATTTTCGACGAAAAAAATGTTTAATAAAACCATAATCTACTAGAATCGTGACTTTTCTATGAAAATTAATAATTTTAGGACGATTTTGAGATCTGACCTGATGCGACATTCGGATTTACCTTCTCTTTGTTTTTAATTAAATTTTGACAAGTTCACGACTTTTAAGCAGCCATCTTCTAAATTAATAATGCGATCAGCAATATCTAAAATCCGATTGTCGTGGGTCACAATCAAGATCGTGCAGTTTTGTTGCTTTGCAAGCTGCTGCATGAGCTCTACGATCGCCCGACCACTCACTTTATCCAAAGATGCTGTGGGCTCATCGGCTAGAATCAGCTGAGGTTGATGTACCAGGGCACGGGCAACAGCAACTCTCTGGTTTTGTCCGCCGGAAAGCTGATGAGGATAGGTGTTGCAGTAAGCACCTAAACCAACCTGAGTGAGAATTTGTTGCGATCGCCACACTGCCTCCTCCATCCCCATCGAATTGCTCAATACCAGAGGCATTTGAACATTTTGCTGAGCAGTCAGCGCTGTGAGTAGATTGTGAGCTTGGAAGATAAAACCAATCTTCTGCCGGGTGCGCTCTAAAATCTTTTCTGAGGCTCCCTGAATCGGATGACCTAAAACCTCAAGACTTCCCGCTTGTACAGATCTTAAACCACCAATTAAAGACAGTAACGTGCTTTTTCCCGAGCCAGAGGGGCCGTTCATAATCACAATTTCGCCGGGGTGAATATCCAGATCAATCTCAAAGAGAATCTGTTTGCGTAGGACAGACTTACCGTAGTAGTGATTCAGTTTTCTGGCGCTGATGATGGGCTTTAGGGACATAGGTCTAACAGATCAAGATTGGGAAAGATTGGCGATCGCTGTGAAGTTCAGCCATAAACATCAGCGGGGTCAAGGCGACGAAGCTTCTGGGACGCCAAGAAACCGGAAATTAGACACATCGACATTGTCAACAGAAAAACAAGATGAACCGTATTTGAGCTGGTACTGAGCACTAGTCCTGTCGCATTAGAAATTAGACGACACAACAAAACACTCAGCCAAAATCCGGGAATAAATCCAGCAATGGCAACTGTCATCGATTGGAGCAAAACGACTTGAATCAGATATAAGCGAGGATAGCCGATCGCCCGTAATGTTCCGTACTGAGGTACATTTTCATCTATGTTCGTATAAATAATATTATAGACCATGACAATACCGACAACAAAGGCAAGCCCAGTACCCATTTCAAAGATAAAGCCAATGGCCGTCGAACGGATCCAAAATTTCGCTTCTTCTTCGAGTAGACGCTGTTTCGTTTTGACAATAACATCTGTCGGCAATTCTTGATTTAATGCCTGAACAACTTGCTCAATATCGGCATTCGACTTGAGCTTAATTAGGCCCAGATCAACCTGTTGCGGTGAGGCTCGAATATTGCCTGCAATACCCGAGGGCTGGCTAACAAATAAATTAAAAAATGTCTGATCTCCCATGATTAAGTTGCCTTCAGCAACGAAGTTTGAACCCAGAGTAAATGTATCAGTAATCAGTACTGAATGGCCTGAAAGCTCTGCCTGTATACCAGAGTTGAGTGAACCATAAACTGCTTTTGAGCGACTATCTGCGAGAGTCGTGTAGCTTGTTTTCAGGCTTAGCTGCGCACGTTTGATCTCAGGAGTTAGAAAGACTGGGTACTCGGGATTAAAGGCAAAGATTCGAATCGGACGCTCTTCGCGGGCATTCAGGGCTCGCCAACTACCCAGCGTAATGTACAGCGGATAGGCATTTTTCACTGCTGCCATGCCTCTGGCTTGGTAGAGGCGGCTTTGGTCAAAGGTAATTTCTAGATGACTAACCCGTCGATTGCGGTGAACCATGATCAAATCGGCATCGAGCTCTCGAATAAAGGCAGCACTCGTGCTCGACACGGCGTAGCGAAAGCTGAGTTGGGAAAACATCAAAAAGACGACAAAGGCGATCGCCATTAATGCCGTCAGAAATTGATCTCGGCGCTCAAACAAATTGTGCCAAGCGATAGAGCACTTAAAGAGAACAACCGGGATGCGCCTAAAAAACATTGGCAGGATCCGCAGTAAAAATGCGACGGGCAGCCCAACAGCCAGAGGTGCCACACATAGTCAAAGACAAGCCAAAAATCAGTCCCACTCGCCCGAGGGTCATGGCAATGGGCAATCGAGTGCTTATCCAAATCAGCTGATAAAGCCCCAGCGAAACAAGAAAGCCGGGCACAAACCCGAGCAGCGCTAAAATTACCGCCTCCTGCAAAACAACATTAAACAAACGTTGATTGCTAAATCCGATCGCCTTGAGCACGGCATACTCTTGCAGATGCTCGCTGACGTCAGCATGGAGGACTTGATAGACAATCACACCCCCCACTAAAACTGCCATCACAGCTCCGACACTGATCACAAAGCCTGTAGAAGTTGTTTTGACCCAGTAGGTTTGGTCTTTGGCGATCGCCTCCTGACGGCTCAAAATATTCACATTCAGCGGTAACTTTTCGCGTAAAGTTGCTAAAACAGCATCACCATCAGCTCCAGGTTCTAGTTTGATCAATCCCAAGTTAATCGCACTGAGGGAACGTCCGGGGTGTAAACGGCTAAAGTTTTGGTCGCTGGTCAGCACAGTGCCATTGGCTCGAAGCGTATTGCTAAGGCGAAATTGACCAACAATTTCCACCACGCGACCGCGTAGTTCTGTCCTGACACCAAGGGAGCGATCGCCAAATTCTGGCCTCGAAAACTGATTGATCAGCACCGTATCTTGGCGCTGGAGTTGAGTGGAGGAATGACTGAGTTCAAGATTTCTAAAAACAGAGTCTTGGGGCTTAAATCCAAGAATCATAATGCCCCAATTTTCCTGACTGGTCGGATTTCGCCAAGGTCCAAAGGAAATGTAAATTGGGGTCACCGCAGCAATCCCTTGAGCTCCAGCCGCCTGATAGAGAATTCGCTGATCGAACGGGTTAGAGAAACTCGCCTCCAAGGATTTGGAAGAAAGCAGCACAATGTCAAAATCTAAAGTGTCGTAGATCAAGCTCGCGGATTTCTTCACGGCTCCGAGTAAGCCGATTTGCAGAAACATCAGAGCGGAAGCAAAGCTAATAGAAGAGACCGCCACTGCCAAACGTACTTTGTTTTGGGTCAAATTATGCCAAGGCAGGGCTGGCCCTCGCCAAGGACGCCGCCTGATGCCGCTGGTCATGATTCTTTTCCCGATGGGGGGGGCTCAAGCTCAATCTCGACATCAACCTGCATGTTGCTGAGCTGAGCAACGGGCTGGCTTTGATCCAGCTTGAGGGTCACTTCGACGACCCGTGCATTGGTTCGCGCGGTGGGATCGTCTCCCAAGATGTCGTTTTTAAAGACGAGTTGCCCGACTTGAACCACTTGTCCGGTGAGAGATTGGGCGAGGGCTGGGCTGGTAATTTGGGCCTTTTGCCCCAAGCGGATCAAATTCACGTCGGTTTCGAAGACTTCGGCCACAGCAACCATCCGTTGCGTATTGCCCAAGGTTAAAATGCCTTGGGCATTCACGGCCTCGCCGGGCTGGGTCAGAATTTGCAGGACTTGGCCCGGTTGTTTGGCCCGAATGATGGCTTGCTCGAGTTGGGAGGCGGCGAGGGCCTGCTCCTGTTGCGCAGTTGCTAATCCCTGGTTGATCAACGCAAATTGGGCCGTCGCCTGCTCCACACTGGTTTGAGCACTGTCAAGGGTTGTACTACGAGCCGAAATCAGTTGGGCTAAGGTCGCTTTTGCCTGACTCAAGTTTTCGGTGGCTTGGCTAACGACGAGTGATTTTTGATCGATCTCCTGTCGAGAAATTGCGCCTTGTTGGTAAAGCTGGTTGTGGCGATCGCGAGCCTGAACCGCCTGAGTCCGTTCAATTTCGAGCCTTCGCACCACAGCTTCCTGGGCCTCAATTTGCAGAGCCTGGGGACGATCAATTTGCTGGACTTGCGATCGCGCCTGACGAACCGAAATCTGATTTAAGGCCTGCTCATGCTTAATTTTTGCCTCTAGCTCCTGCACCCGACTCTGGGCCAATTGAAGCCGGGCCTGCATTTCTGGATATTGATTCAAATAGGCCAGGATCTGGTTGGGCTTGACCCAATCGCCTGACTTGACCGCCAATGAGGCGACAGTGCTGCCCACCGGAGCCGCAATTTTAATCACCCCCCCGTCGGGTTCGACCCGACCCCGAGCGACCACCCTGGAACGAATAGTATCGTATGATACAACTGAAGCCAGGTTGTTCTGAGCGGGTCTCAGGGACTTGACGAGTACGAAAGCGGTGACCAGCAGCAACCCACAAGTCACGATGCCGCCGAGGAGGGAGAAGGGTTTTCGATCCGGAAGAGCGACCATATCCAAACGTTATTCAATAATTTTAAGATTTGGTCTTGAGTTCAGAACACTTGTAACCGAAGTCAGTCTCAATTTTCAGTCTCAATAAATTCAACTGAGACCCATCATTGAGTCAAGCGTCTGATAGATACTAATTTTTACTTGGCAAGACAGTGCTTTCACGGCATTTACTTTGGCTTTGTCAAAAGTTTAAGGGTTTCTAAATTTACGTCTATCTCGCAGGCGTACCCTTGCTGACAACCCAACAACGCCTCTGCGGCACACGCCGTCCTAGCAAAACGCACCAGTCCCAAGATGGGAGATGGTGCGTTGCGGATTGGATTTTGGGGTTGTGGTTTAGCCGGGTTTGGCGGGTGCGACCCCATTACGGGGTTGTCGTAGTGGCGATTTCAGCCCGGAGAGCATTAAAGGCTAGGCGCTCGTTTTCCACGTCCACAAAGATGGTGTCACCTTCGCTGAACTCACTGCGGAGGATTTTCTTGGCGATCGCCGTTTCCAACTCCCGCTGAATCGCCCGCTTCAGCGGCCTTGCCCCATACACCGGGTCAAAGCCCACCTCGGCCAGAAAGTCCAAGGCTGCATCGGAGAGCTTGAGGGAGAGCTTGCGATCGTCCAACCGCTTCGCGAGTCGCTGAACCTGAATCTTGACAATCTCGCGCAGCTCCGTCTTCTTGAGACCATGGAAAATGATGGTTTCATCAATCCGGTTCAAGAATTCTGGACGGAAATGGCCGCGCATGGCATCCATCACCCGACTGCGCATTTCCTCGTACTGGTCTTCGCCGCTCACATCCAAGATGTATTGCGAACCAATATTGCTCGTCATGATGATGATGGCATTGGTGAAGTCCACCGTGTGGCCCTGGGCATCGGTCACGCGGCCATCGTCCAGGATTTGCAGCATGACATTGAAGACATCGGGGTGAGCCTTTTCAATTTCGTCGAACAGGATGACCGAGTAAGGGCGACGACGCACGCTTTCGGTGAGTTGGCCGCCTTCGTCATAGCCGACGTAGCCCGGAGGCGCGCCAATTAGCCGCGCAACAGAGTGTTTCTCCATGTATTCAGACATGTCGATGCGCACCATCGCTTCTTCGGTATCGAACATGAACATCGCCAGAGCTTTGGCGAGTTCGGTTTTGCCGACGCCGGTGGGTCCTAGGAAGATGAAGCTGGCGATCGGTCGGTTGGGGTCTGAAAGACCGGCGCGCGATCGCTGAATGGCATCTGCAACAGCTGTCACCGCGTCATCTTGGCCAATGACTCGCCGATGCAACTCATCTTCTAAGTTAAGCAATTTCTGCATCTCCGAAGCCACGAGCTTGCTGATCGGAATGCCAGTCCATTTGGAAATAATCTCGGCAATATCCGCCTCGGTCACCTCTTCGCGCAGCAGCGTTGCACCACTGGTTTGGGCCTCACTCAGCTGGGCTTCGGCGTCCTTGAGCTGTTGCTGAAGGGCCGTCAGGTTTCCATACTTCAGTTCAGCGGCTTTTTGCAGGTCATAATTGCGCTCAGCTTGCTGAATCTCGACATTGACCCGATCGATTTCCTCCTTAATGCCCTGAAGCTTACCAATTACGTCTTTCTCCGATTGCCACTGGGCACTCAAAGTACTCTGTTCTTCCTTGAGATCGGCGATTTCCTTGTCGAGGCGATCGAGGCGATCGAGCGAGATTTGGTCGCTTTCTTTCTTGAGCGACAGCCGCTCCATTTCCAGTTGGAGGATCTTGCGATCGATCTCATCTAACTCCTCAGGCTTGGAGGTAATCTCCATCTTCAGCCGCGCTGCCGCCTCGTCCATCAGGTCAATGGCCTTGTCGGGGAGGAAGCGATCGCTGATGTATCGGGTCGAAAGGGTTGCTGCTGCGACTAACGCATTGTCAGAAATATTCACCCCATGGTGAACCTCATAGCGCTCGCGCAACCCTCGCAGGATCGAAATCGTATCTTCCACCGTGGGCTGATCGACAAACACCTGCTGGAAGCGCCGCTCGAGGGCCGCATCCTTTTCAATATATTTGCGATATTCATCCAGGGTTGTTGCGCCAATGCAGCGCAACTCGCCCCGTGCCAACATCGGTTTGAGCAAATTGCTCGCATCCATCGATCCCTGGGAAGCACCCGCACCCACCACCGTGTGAATTTCGTCGATGAACAAAATAATCTGCCCCTCCGACTCCGTCACTTCCTTCAGCACCGCCTTGAGGCGTTCCTCAAACTCACCCCGGAACTTGGCACCGGCAATCAGAGCACCCATGTCCAGCGAAATCAGCTGGCGATCCTTGAGCGATTGGGGCACATCACCGCTGATAATGCGTTGGGCAAGGCCTTCGGCGATCGCCGTTTTACCCACACCGGGCTCACCAATCAGCACCGGATTATTCTTGGTTCGGCGCGAGAGAATCTGAATCGTACGGCGAATTTCGTCATCCCGGCCAATCACCGGGTCAAGCTTGCCTGCTTTCGCTGCCTCAGTCAGATCGCGACCATACTTTTCGAGGGACTCGTATTTGCCCTCCGGATTTTGGCTGTCCACTTTTTGACTCCCCCGAATTTGTGTAATGGTCTCATGCAGCTGGTCTTCGGTGACACCGACTTCCCGCAACATCCCTTTGCCAAAGCGGCCATCGCCAGGGTAACCCAGGAGCAGGTGTTCCACGGAAATATAGTCATCTTTGAACGCCTTGCGGCAGTTTTCGGCACGATCGAGCAACGTGTCGAGCGATCGCCCCAAATAAATCGAATCATTGCCACCCGAAACCTTCGGCTGCTTGGCAATCTGCTGCTCGGTGAACGCCCGCAACCGTTCCAGGCTGACGCCCAGCTTACTAAAAATGCTGGTGGCTAAGCCTTTCTCCTGCTCGAGGAGCGCTTTGAGCAGGTGCTCGCTCTCGATGTGTTGGTGTTGCGCTTGTTTGGCGACCTCGGGAGTTTGCGCGATCGCGGCCCAAGCCTTCTCAGTAAATTGATCAGGGTTATTGGGTTGCATGGGGCATTCATCAGAGATTTTAGGGATGTCACCATTGTAAAAAGACTGTCGCATTTGTCAGGGTCGGTCTCCACACCCTAGATTATTGGGTATCGCCGCACCAGAAACCCAAGGCGAGGTTTGAGTTCATCTGTACTTCAGTTATGATCTAAGGAGCTCAAAAGAGTACCGTAAGCACGACCCCGTGAGGGCAAAGCCATGGCCGTCGCCGTTCAGCGTTTTACGCTCGAGGAGTATCTCAAATACGATGATGGCGAAGACGGTCGCTATGAGCTGGTCGATGGGGAGCTTATCCCGATGAGCTTGGGCACGGGTCAGCATGGCAGAGCCATGAGCTGCGCAGAAAAGCGACTTCGGCAAGAGATCGACCAGGAGGAACGGCCTTGGATCGCGGAGAAAGGTATTATTGGCGTGCAATCGCCTCGGGGAACGCGATGGGACACGGTGCGGATTCCAGATGTCGTGGTGATGCTCGCGGAACAATGGGACGGCATGGAAAACCGAGAGGCCGTTATTTTGCTCAATGAGCCGCCGCCATTACTGGTGGTTGAGGTGGTCAGTGAATCAACCAAGAGGGTGGACTATCGCAGTAAGTTGTCAGAGTATGCGGTGTTGGACATTTCAGAGTACTGGATTGTCGATCCGTTGCGAGAGCGGGTGACGATTTGTGTTTTGGTGGATGGGTTGTATGACCAAGTGGTGTTTGCAGGGGAGGAGGCGATCGCCTCAACAGTCTTCCCGAACCTGACCATGACCGCAGCCCAGATTTTGGCTGGGCGTTGATGGGCTGGTTTTTGTGCAGATCGCGTTAGTCTAGCTTGTTTGGCTGAGGGCGATCGCGAAGCAGAGGTGGGCGGGGATACGGGCGTTATAGAGGCCTGTGCTAGTGGCGTTGGAGTGGAGGTTGGCTTTGGCGAAGACGGGGGTGTTGTGAGGCGGGATGAGGCGCTCGGGCTTCCTTGAAACTGGAGTAGAATGAGCGTAGTCATGCTAGGTAGAGGCGATCGCACCATGACGTTCACTAAACCCCGGTTTGCCAGTTTTGAAGCGTATCTGATGGCGGAAGCATCCAACCTGCCAGAGGGTCGTTGTGAGTATTGGGATGGGGAATTGGTTTCGGTTATGTCTGAATCGTTGGAGAATGAAGCGATCGCAAACTATCTTTACCTGCTGCTTGTCCAAACGGGAGTCTATCACAAACTTCTCAGCCCTGGTAAGGTCGAGATCGTCGTCAACGGTAGACCGAGAACCCGCTTTCCAGACCTAACACTCTTGGATGATGCTCATTTGGTTCTGATGGAGAGTAGTACCCGGCTGGGTGCGGCGATGCCACCGCCCCGGTTGGTGGTTGAGGTTGTTTCACCAGGTGACGAGAATTCTGAGAACTATATCCGTGACTATCAAGACAAGCGGAACCAATACGCCGATCGCGGTATCCCTGAGTATTGGCTGATTGACCCACAGCGTTCATGGGTGATGGTTGGAACCCTAGTCTCCGGTACCTATCAGTTCGTGACCTATCAAGGCGATGATGCGATTGCATCTCCCACGTTCCCAGAGTTGAACCTGACGGCAGCGCAAGTGTTAGCGGGTTAGGGGATAGTTTGAGCGATTTTGGGGGCAAGGCTGTCGGTGAGGGCAACGGCGAAGCAAAGGTGGTTTGGAATTCGGGCGTTATAGAGGGCTGTGCTGGTGGCGTTGGGGTGGAGGTTGGTTTTGGCGAGACGGAGGCATTGGGTGGCGTAGTTTTGGAGGATTTGGGGGTGAGAATTGCGAATTCGGAGAAGTGGAGGTGGGCTTCGCCGCGCATTCCGAGGCCGGGTTCAAGGTTGAGGATGGTGGCAATGGCGTTGAAGCTGATGCCGTTTTGACTGGTATTTTGATAGATGGTGAGACTGCCCTGTTGTTGGAGTTTGGTGAGGGTGGTTTTGAGGTAGTGGCTGAGGGCTGGGCGGTTTTGGCAGAGGTTTGGGGGTCGGTAGTTGTCTGAGGCTGGGGTTTTGATGGTTTGGGTGATGGCTTCGATGATGGCTTGGATGGTGTCATCGTTGAGAGTGGTGTAGTGGCGATCGCTGATCTGGATGTCCTGCCCGTGACCGATGTGGATGTTGTATTTACTGTCGAGTTGCTGGAGAATTTAGGGGTTAGGGGTGGTGAGGTGTTGGCGCAGGGTGGTGAGGTCGGCGGGGGTGTGGGTGACGGTTTCGATGCGTTCTAGGATGATGTGTAGTTCACTGGGGAGGGCCATGTGATCTCGTCAGTTGGTGAGTGAGTCATGTTGGAATTGCCACTATTGTAGCTAGATCACTCATTTCTCTCTGTTTCGAGCCTACGGCGATGCAGGATGAGCTATTGTCCTTGAACGACTGCTAACTTTGTCAAAGCTAGACTGAAGGGCAATCTCGCTGAATCAAGCATTGAAACCATTTTTGATCCTTTCGATAATCGATACCGAAGGCACTCGAATGAAACCAGTGCAGCGCCTGCTCGTAGCAGCGTTCTCCCAGACCTAAGGCATTTAGGTAACTCGTCACCGCTGGCGCTTAATGACACAGCAGCACCCCCCACATCAGGACGATGAACCAGTCATAGGTCGCCTCACGCCTGAAGGCTGGACGCAGCTCGGCCAAAATTTGCTCTAGACGCTCGTAAAGTTCCATAATTGACCTGGCTGATTTGTAGTGATTTCAGCCAGTCTCGAACAGTCCTGGATCTTTTGGCTAGGGGCTGTTCCTTTCTTCTTTTCTAATGCTTATACAACTCAAGAGCTTCCCACTGTCCAGTTGTAGAGTGTGGTGTTTCTAAAGCAAATGGAGCATTGCTTCCTGTTGTTTGAGCTGAATTATTCAGTGCAGGTTTACTATTGAAGATTAGAGGGGCGTTGCTGATTTACGGGATGTTTGCAGTAGGAACGAACAGTGGTTCGTCCAGCTTTTGCGAAGCCGTTATCGCCGGGTTCATACCGGAATCCAGCAGCGCCACTTTTTTTGCTCAGCATATCAGCAATCCGAGCCACCAGCTCTCGCCACCGTTTAGAAACCTCGCCTTGTGTGATGCCTAAGTCAGTTGCTAGTTGGGTTTGCTTTTTACCTTGTACCTGTCCTTGCCATAGCTTCAGGTAGCCCCGAGCTAGATAGTGTTGATCGAGTTCATGGATGGCAGCGATCGCTTGTCCCAACAAATCGTTTCGTTCTAAGGTTTCTGAGGCATCAAATTGATCGGCGATCGTGTCTAGTACCGCCAAATCCGTGCCGGGTAGGGGCATATAGCGGATTTCATAAGTCTAAGGAGCAGTAACAGCAGTGTGTAAACCAGTGTTTGATGTCAGTTTCTGAGACTTGTAAAAAGGCTTTTTCCATCGCCTCAATGAGGGCTTCAGAACTGCGGGCTCCTAAGGTTTTGAGAATAGCCTTAACCTTTGACCAGAAATTCTCAATCGGTGAAAAGTCCGGTGAGTAAGGCGGCAGATA
>JAAUOP010000059.1 GCA_012034805.1 Synechococcales cyanobacterium CRU_2_2
CTTAGGTAGAGGCTTTTGGTTTGGATCTTGTATCTCCCATGCCCACAGTGTGGCCTCCTCCGTATATACTCGGCTTTTTTGGAGATGATCTAAGCGGCGGATCGATATTTCAGTATTTTTGTTTCCAGGCGTTGATCTGATTCTTTGTAGATGTAATTAGTTTGTCTACAAAGAAACCGATATGAAATTTGTAAAGCGTGATACTTTCGAGGGATTTACGCTCTTGGAAATAATGATCGTAACTTCGATCGCCGGGATTTTGGCGGCGATCGCCTCCCCCACCTGGCTCTCCTTTAGAGATAAGCATCTGCTTAACGTTGCCCGCTCGGAGGCCTTAGCTGCCATTCGTCAGGCACAGGCTCAAGCGATTCAAAAGCGTACGAAATGGCAAACCAGTTTTAGAGAGCTTGATGGGAGAGTTCAATGGGCAACCCATCCGGCTAACATTGCTAATGTGACGTTCGTGGATTGGCATGATCTGCCCAAAGGTGTACGCCTCGATCCTGAGACGACTTTACAGCAAGCGAAAGGTGTTAGGCGTGTGCAATTTGATTATTTGGGACAAGTTAATGGTCAGCTTGGACGCGTTACTTTCTCAACTCAACACAGCGAGAAAAACAAGCGCTGTGTTATTGTTTCTACTTTGTTAGGTGCTTTGAGAAGTGGTGAAAACCGTGCGAAAAAAGACGGTGACAAAACCTGTTGGTGAATTAGGGTCAGGTGTGTTTGTTCTGTTCGGGCGATAGAAAATGTTCTAACTACACTGTTTCTAGAGCAAGTTTATGTTCTAAATCAAACAAAAACTTGTGGATGTACTCCTCTGTCCATTCAGAGCCATAAAACCGGCTGAGCATTCCCCGTGCTGGATCTTTTTCGGCTCGATAATGCAGGTAGGCGAGGTGAGAATCCTTGATTTTGGGCAATTCTGATGCGGGTGCAGGCTCGGCTATGTTGACGAACTCGATGTAGCGATTTAGATAGTCTTTGAATGCTTGAAAGACTGTTGTTTCGACCACTTCTATTTGAGAAGGACGTGTCCAAAGGAAGGCTGGTGAGAAGAATTGCTGAGCTTCTTCTGGAAAATCTCCACCCCAGGGCAAGTCTTTTTGATAGAAATTAAACGTCTCTAAAAGAGGTTGAGTGTATTTTGTTTGATACGCACTAGTCTGGAATATAGGCTGCATGTCTAATGCGATCAAGTGGCCGCCTGGAAGCGTCACTAAGTCCGCTCCAAAAAAGGGCAAGTCGTAATTGAGCTGCGGAAAAATAACAAAGTTTAGTACCTGCAGACCATTCCCGCCGTCTACATGAGCGGCACGAATCTGGCGTAGTTTGGAAGAGCAGGAGGCGTAACTAGTGGTGATGACTTCCTGAGGTTTATTTTTGGGGCCGGTTGTGCCAACTTTATGAGTAAAGCCCTCTGGGATGGGATAGGGAGACAGGTCTAGATGTGTTTCTAGAGTGGCGATCGCATAATCTAAAAACGGCTGATAAATCGTCATCCTTCTCCTAATGGCTCACCGCTAAGGGAACCGCATCTTCAAACAAAAAATCGTAGAGAAACCGATCGGCCCAGGCAGGCCCGAAGTAGCTGCTGAATAGACCATGGGCGGGGTCTCGTTCTGCACTGTATTGGTCGTAGTCTTTTTGTGCTTGAACGATGCGCTGAACGTCAGATGGATTCGTAAGGGGAGTTGCTTTGCTTATCATCTCCCAATAGCTACTGACGTAGTCCTGAAATGCGGGTAAGACTCGACGTTCAACAGTTTCTAAATCTGTTTTTGCAAACAACAAATACTTGGAAAAATACTGGTTAGCATCGTAAAATTTCATGCCGAGATCTTGCGCAAGATCGCCGTAACGTTCGTACATATCGCGCATAGGCTCAACATATCTTTCGGTGTACGCGTTGTCTCGAAATAGGGGTTGAAAATCGATGACAACCAGAATTTTCTTTTTGCCAAACGACAAGAGATCAATCCCTAAGATCGGTGCATCGTAGTGGTGATCTGGATAAATTACACTGTTGAAGACCTGCGCGGCTTCCCCTGCATCAATATAGGTGTAGCGAATTTTTCTGAACTCTGGGCAACGATAGCACCAGCTTTGAATGGTCGCTGGACTCTTGCCACGCTCGGAAGTATTTCTGTCTAGACCCTGGGGGATTGGCTCAGACTGCAAATCGAAGTTTTCAAACAGCGATCGCTCTAAATAACGTTGAAAAGGCTTATACATGACGAACCAGCCCAATGGGGTATCTCTACAAGCAACAATAGGGGATCCAGGCTGAAGTTGTCGTCTGCACCGTCAATAAAGCAACGATCCGTAACACGGGCGAATTTGGTTGCTGAGCACTATCCCAAAATCGACGTTTGCTGGAGGCAAATCACCATTGCCTCCAGGACAATGGCCCAGATTAGCTGCTCAAATTAGCCGATTTGGGTGATTCCGAGAATCTTGCCGCCTGCCTTTTGGATGTTTTGGATGCGGGCAGCCATACTCGCGTAGGAGACCTCGTAGGTCACGCTGGAGAGACGAAACCGAGAACCCGCACCAGGTTTTGCGACGCTAATACGATAGCGTTTGTTGGTTTGCCCCGGAGTGCCACCGCCACCTTTTGCGGGGAAGACGATCTTCGTGGCTTTGTTACCTGCGAGGTCGGAAATCAACTTCGCTTTATTGCCGTTGCCGCTGCTGCTGGCGTCCCCCCGGAAAAGTGAAAAGCTGCGATTGAAGGCGACGTTTTTGACGCCGCTTTGGGTGCTGCTGCGGGGATAGGGCACGACGTTTTCGCCGAAACTGGTTTCGTACTCGTAGCTGTCAATATAGGAGTCGATATCGGCTTCGTAACCGTGAACGCTGTAGTTAAGGACATGCTCCGCAATTTCTGACTGATCTTGAGGGGCGCGACCGAGAAGATGCTTAAAGTTCAGCTCAATGAAGCGATACTGTGACGACGTGTCGAAGAAGCGGGAGCGATAGAGATCGGATTTCGCGACGCGGGCAACAAATTCGCGAACGGTGATATTGCGGTGGCGTAGATCGGACTCTGCTGAAACGAGGCGATCGCCCTCCATCAAGTGAGCGTTGCCCAAAACTTGTTTATAAACCGCACGGATGACCGATTGTAAGTCACCTTCCGTAGCTGATGGACAGAGTTCTACCACAGCAGCGTCTTTGATCCAAAGGGACATTTGATGTAGCTCCTAATTAAGTTCAGATTAATGGGATGAAAATTAAACAGATCAGACCCAAGAGCCGCCATCTAGATGAAACGCAACGAATGGTTTTTGCCTAGAAATCCGCCCCATGGAGTCGAACAAAGAGATTTAAAGATCTTTATGGAACCATTTATACAACTTTATCCGGCTCTGATTCTGAGGGCTAAGTTAAGATTTGTATATTTTGAAGCGTTTTGGTCTGAGGCCTAGGCCTTAGCTCCGGTTGAGAAGCTGACTGTGACGTTCATTCTGGGCGACCATCTCATCGAGCATGGCCTCAGAAACGCACCGAAACTCTGAGCAGTAGGTCATGAGATTCACACCGCCCATCATGCGTACCGTGCTGACCCGCACACGAAAATCATCCGAAACAAACCAGCAGCGTTCTTGGCCCTGACTGTTCTCGTAGTCGGTCGAAATGGTCAATAAACCATCCTCTGCAAAGGCGTAGCGGCTAATAACCGGAATGCTTTCGACATAGCCCTGGTCTCGGAACAGACGACCGGTGCGCCCTGTTTCGTCGTCGGGAATGTCAATTAAAAAGGCAGCGTATTTGTCGCTAGGGGGTGCGTCAGACAAGGTAGATTGCCAGCCAAACTGGGCCGCTCCTGCTGCGCGATCGCTATCTAGACCCTGCTGCTGACAAATTTTGGCGACTCGATCGGTATTTGCGTCGAAGACCTCAATAATCAAATTAGACTCACCAGATTCGTCGCTAGTGCTGTCGAAGTGGTGCACTGTGCGCTGGGTGTACCAGGTGCCTTCGCTTTTGCGAAAAAACGCCATCATGGTACGGGGAGGGATAAAGCGAGCCATGGATGTTCAGAAGATGTGGTGTTCAGAGGATGGATGTTCGCTCTTCAGTTTAAAATAGTATTCCTCGCTCCCCATCATTCTTTTTCCCTGTGGCCCTATGACGGCAGCAACCGATAGCCCTGATCCCACAAAGTCGGGCTTGATGCCAGAACAGCTCAAAGCGTTGCACCAGGGCGTTTTCATGGCCCCAAATTTAGACCTGCGTCGTGCAGATTGCTCAGGCGAAGACTTTTATCAGGCCAATTTTGCTCGAGCCAATCTCGCTGGGATCAAGCTCGACGGCGCAATATTAACCAACTCAGACCTCATGGGCGCGGCACTGGTAGGGGCAAGTTTGGTCAGGGCAGATTTACGAGGCGCGGATTTGACCGGGGCGAACTTGCAAAATGCTGATCTAACCGGAGCCTTTTTGAATCGCGCCAACCTAGAAGGTGCAGATTTGACCGGGGCGAATCTGACTGACGCGAATTTGCAAGTGGCGCGCTACGATCGCCAAACCCTCTGGCCTGAAGGTTTTAACTACAAAAGAACCGGAGCTGTTGGCCCCCACGCGCAACTGGGCGGGGCCTACCTCAACGGAGCCAATTTACGCGGGGCAGATTTGGCCGGAGCCAGTTTCCTGGGAGCCTATTTGAGCGGTGCGAATCTGACCCAGGCAAATTTGACCGGAGCGTCTTTGAGTGGTGCAGACTTGCGGCGCGTGTCGTTTGTGGGTGCTTGTTTGCGCCAAGCCAGGTTGAATAATGCCCAAATGCAAAATGCAGATTTTCGGGCCGCCGATCTGACCGACGCCGAATTTGAGCATGTGCAAAATATTGCGGGAGCCGATTTCTCCAAGAGCCAGGGCTTATCCAACCAGCGCGCGCTAATTTGCTCTATCAGCCTGCAGCAGACCTCAACACTTGGAATACGTTCACGAGACGAACCACTCGCGATAGCCTGGGACCTTTGGTGATCGCAGAATATGGCGAAGTGTGAGGTTTCTTGGGAGCCGAACGGGCAGATGCCTTCTGAGCTAGACGGTTTGAAGCAATCTGAGAGGGCATGTTTTTTGTATTCTCATAGATATCCTGTAACATTCTGTGAATAGGCCTGCCTACAATCCCGAGTAGCGGTCAAGGTCATCTAGGAACATTGTTTGGTTGGCGCTTGTTTCTGCGAGGTTATATTTCTTAAGCTTTCTAGGGCTAATAAGTTCGTATTATGAGGATCGGAAAACTTCTGCAAGGAATCCCGCAGACGTCCTTAAGTCCGTTGTCGCCCGGCTATTTCAAGGATTCTCCGAGATATTGCCGTGGCGCTTTGGTTGTAGGTGCGTCTTGGGGCTGACTGTGCACTTGGGGTTGACTGTGCGGCTATTGCGATTTGTTCTGTGGTATCGCCCCTCTTGGGCGTAATGCTTTCCGTGGATAGCGTGGTTGGGTGCTGCTGGGGCAGCCTCGATCGCCCAAGACGCGGGCGGAATCGTTCGCTTTCAATAAAAATTTCGTTAACACCCGATTAAATAAGGAGACAGTTTCAATGCCATTTGGACCTGCATCCCAGCTAGGGGTCGCTCGCTTTGACGAGACACCCCCTGTCGAGTTGCTACCTGGTTATGACCCTATCGAGGCTGAGACTGTGATTCAGGCGGTCTACCGCCAGGTCTTGGGCAATGCCTACGTGATGGAGAGTGAGCGTCTCTCCGTTCCCGAGTCTAAATTTAAAAGCGGCGAGCTTAGCGTGCGTGAGTTTGTCCGCGCTGTGGCCAAGTCGGATCTGTATCGGAGTCGCTTTTTCGATGTCTGTGCGCGCTACCGCTACACAGAGCTGAACTTCCGTCACTTGCTGGGCCGTGCACCCTACGATCTGGAGGAGATGCGTGCCCACAGCACCACCCTCGATACCGCAGGGTTTGAGGCGGATGTGGATTCCTACATCGATAGTGCCGAGTATCAAGACACCTTTGGCGAGGACACGGTTCCGTTCTTGCGGGGCTATCAGACCGAAGCCTGTACCAGCATGGTGCAATTCACTCATTTCTTTGAGCTGGTGCGCGGGGCGTCCAGCAGTAGTAAGAAGAGCAATCTGGCGGGTGGTAAGCCACGTTTGAATGGCTTATTGATCAATCAGACCCCGACCTCCGTGGTTTCTCCTGCGAGTGCTGGTGGTTTGTTCCAGAATCCACCGCTGGGTGCCAGAACCCGCCAGGGTTTCGGCGCGAGTTCCAACGGCAAGGTTTATCGCGTGGAGGTCACGTCATACCGGGCTAATGCGGTCAACCGAGTTTCCAAGTTTCGCCGCAGCAACAAGACCTACATCGTGCCCTACGAGCAGCTTTCTGCGACTTACCAGCGGGTTCACCGTGAGGGCGGTGTGATTGCCAGCGTGACAGCGGTTAGCTAGTGGTGTTCGTCTGAAGGGGTTTGAATCTGCGCGAGCTTTCCCTAGTGTCGGGGAGGCTTTGCGTAGGTTTGTTTACTCCGGTGCTTTTCTCGAAAAAAATTTAGACTACAGGTTTGCCTGATTATGGTTAGTACTGCGCCTGCCGTAAAGTTCGGCATTGATGCTTTTGCTAAGACGCGTTTTGAGATCTTGCCGAGTAGCTCTTCGGAAGATAAGGCTGCTGCAATCCGGGCAGTCTATCGCCAGGTGTTGGGCAACGCTCACATCATGGAAAGTGAGCGCTTGGTTGGTGCTGAGTCTCAGTTTTGTAATGGTACGTTGTCGGTTCGTGAGTTTGTGCGGGCGATCGCCAAGTCCGATTTTTACAAGTCCCGCTTTTTTCAGTCCGCTGCGCCCTATCGCTTTGTTGAGCTGAATTTCAAGCATCTCTTGGGCCGAGCACCGCTGTCCCAAGCAGAGGTCTCAACCCATATTTGCTGCTGCGTTGAGCGGGGCTATGATGCTGAAATCGATTCCTACATCGACAGCGATGAGTATCAAACTGCTTACGGTGAGAACACTGTGCCCTTCTTCCGGGGTATTGTCAGCCAAGTGGGGCAAAAGCAAATCGGTTACAATCGCATGTTTGCGATTTTTCGGGGGCCTGCGGAAAGCGATAAAGCGGTGAAGTATTCGAAGTTAGTGGCTGCTGTTGCAGGCAATATGACGACGGCGATTAAACCACCCAAGTCCCCAGCGTTTGGTAGCGCCTATGACGCGCCTGGTAAGCGCTTCAAAATTGTGGTTGCAGGCCAGCGCGCCGGTGCCCGCCGTCGGTTGGCGACGACTACCTATGTAGTGGATGGCGACAATATGACGCCACAGCTGAAGCAGATCCACCGGACTAGCGGCAGAATTGTCAGCATCACCGAGCTGGTTTGATGCCAAAAAATCACGGTTAAAGCCAACTGCGATGAAACTCAACTTCGATGAAACAACGTAATGGAAATTCAGACTTTTGTGGCGCAGTCGGTAGGTCGCTGGCGATCGCAGCGCAGCAGCCATAACCTCGCCTTTCAGCACTCTGAAGAAGTTCGTTCCGTCATCGAAATCACTGCAGTTCCAGCCACCGACGCATCGGTGGCTGGTTTATGCGAAGCCTATGACATTGACCTAGCCACCGCTGTGTCTCCTTTCCATATGGCCTGGGAGGGAGAATCCGATTGGGATGAGAATGAAAGGCTCTCGGGGAGCTGTCTGTTGGTGCCGGTTCCGGAGCCACTGAACCCAAACCAGGGAAAACTCCTGCGATCGGCGGGCTATGCCGAGACCGTACCTGCTGTGGGGCACTATCGCTTCACGGAAGAGGGTATGTTTGTCCTGGTGACGGCCTACGATCGGGCGGCGGCTGAGGAACGCATTTGGTTTGGGACGCCCCATCTGCGCTTTCGGGTGTCTCAAATTCGTACCAGTGATGGTAAGGGCGTCCTAACCGCGTCTTTTGCGTCCGAAATTCGTGCGGAAGCGTCTCCTCCAGAGGTGAATCCGCCGACCGGAGCTTAGCCTCTAAATTGAATTTATTGACCTGTTGATCCCTGTTCGGCGATCGCCCATCAACCCCGATGACCCAAGATCTAGTGGTGAAGCCACCCCACCCAGACGGTTCTCGCCCCTCTATCCTGGCGCGTTTGGCACGACAGATGGCCGGAGAATTTAGCAACCGCCAACAGTCTGATGCAGAACCGGCTAAATTTGCCCACATTCGGATCTATTTTCGGCCTTTGCCCTTCGTATTTTTTAATGGGATTGGTTTTTACTCCGAGCAAACCTATGACTACGATCTGTGGTCTCCCTACCGTCAGGGGGCTCATCGGTGTGTGGCGCAGTCAGATGGCAGTGTTTTTATTGAAAACTACGGCTTCAAAGACCCCATGCTGTTTGCCGGAGCCAGTCGAGAGGATAGCATCTTGCGATCGATCACCCCTGATGCGCTGGTGCGGCGCTGTCACTGTGGCATGGTTTTTCGGCAAGAGAGTGGCGGCGGCGAGTTGGGCGATCGCTTCCTTGGCCAGGTAGAACCGGGCAACCGCTGCATTATTCCTCGAGATGGCCACCAAACCTATTTGGTCAGTGAAGTGGAACTGACGGAGACGAGCTGGGTTAGTCGCGATCGCGGCTTTGACCTCGAAACCCATGCCCAAATCTGGGGTTCGGCCCTCGGCCCTCTGTGCTTTGAAAAAGTTCGCAGCTATGCCCATGAGCTGGAAGCCTGAGTGCTTGGATTCGTGTTCGGTCTCTTGATCCGACCCTGTTTAAGCTCTGCACTAGAGCCCATATTTGCCCACAGTATTTGTTCACAGTCCTCTTATCCTCCAGCTTGCTTAGCGCGAGGCCGTAATGTACCCTGTTCAGGCCGAAAAAAAGCTGCGAACCTGGATTCGTAGCCATCATCTCATCTGCTCAGGTAGCTTTTTTCTGTTTGAAACTGTTGAATACTCGACCTTAGAGCGGTTCACCGAATGTATGGAGGCTATGGGGGGCGTCCTGCTCTCCGTGGAGTCTGTCAAAAAGCTTTGGATAGGAACCCATCGCCAGGTGGTACTCTATCGCGCCAAGGTCAGCCTCAACACTCCGGACCAGTCCTTGCGCAACTACTGGAGCAAATACGGTAGCTTCTACAGTCGTTTCGACGAGCGAGGTTAGGCCTGCCAAGGCCGTCTTCGAAAGTTTTTTTGACGCTTGGCTGGGATTGCCGTGCTCGGGTAACAAAACTTAATTGAGAGGAGCGAAAAACAGGCTCGCCCGCATTGTATAAGTGTAAGCAGAAAGGTTATGAAGACAAGTAAAAGTTAGCCAAACAGGCCCATGGCCTGTGTGTCTGGGTTTCTCAGAAACGGGGCTGACTCTCTAAGGTTTTCGTCCTGGCCGAAAATCTCCCCAGACGGTTTTTGTCCCCAAGGAAATCTAGTTTGCTTTGTTTCGGAAGCTTCACAGAGCTAAGAAAGGCGCTTTATCCTGTTAGTGTGATTCCTATCGCTGCCCTAGCGGGTTAGGCTAGTTGGATTACATCTGGTTTTTTAGTCAAGCGAATCGAGATTAGGAGATTTAGTAAATGTTTGATGCTTTCACCAAAGTAGTTGCTCAGGCCGATGCGCGTGGTGAGTACCTCAGCGGTTCTCAAATCGACGCTCTGAGTGCGATGGTTGCTGCCAGCAACAAGCGTATGGATTCCGTTAACCGCATGACGAGCAATTCCTCGGCAATTGTTGCGAACGCGGCTCGCTCCCTGTTTGCCGAGCAGCCCGGCTTGATTTCTCCTGGTGGCAATGCCTACACCAGCCGTCGTATGGCTGCTTGCCTGCGAGACATGGAAATCATTTTGCGCTACGTCACCTATGCAACCTTCTCGGGCGATGCCTCTGTTCTAGAAGATCGCTGCTTGAATGGTCTGCGTGAGACCTACCTCGCTCTGGGCGTTCCCGGTGCTTCAGTTGGTGAAGGTGTCCGCAAGATGAAGCAGTCTGCTCTGGACATTATCAATGACCGTAACGGCATTACTTCCGGTGATTGCAGCGCCATCGCTTCTGAGATTGGCGGTTACTTCGATCGTGCAGCAGCAGCAGTTGCTTAATGCTTAATCAGGTCGCTGAATATATAGGCCTTTTTCAAGCTCCTTTTGTTACTAAAATCTTGCAAAAAAATCTGGAGATACTTTGATGAAAACTCCGCTTACGGAAGCAGTTTCTGCTGCTGATTCTCAGGGACGCTTTCTGAGCAGTGCCGAAATTCAGTCGGCGTTCGGTCGTTTCAAGCAGGCTTCTGCTGGCTTGCAGGCTGCCAAGTCACTTAGCAGTAATGCTGACTCTTTGGTTAACGGCGCGACTCAAGCCGTTTACAGCAAGTTCCCCTACACCACTCAAATGCAGGGTGCGAACTACGCCTCTGACTCGACTGGCAAGGCGAAGTGTGCCCGTGATGTTGGCTACTATCTGCGCATGGTGACCTACTGTCTGGTTGCCGGTGGTACTGGTCCCATGGACGACTACCTGTTGGCTGGTATTGATGAGATCAACAAGACGTTTGATCTGTCCCCCAGCTGGTATGTGGAAGCTTTGAAGTATATAAAGTCTAACCATGGCTTGAGTGGTGATTCTGCAGTGGAAGCAAATTCCTATCTTGACTATGCCATCAATGCCCTGAGCTAGTTGCTGCGGTTTTCTGTAGCGCTCTTAATGCTTGATCAGAGCCTGGATGATTGGGTCAGTTCTGGGTTCTCCAGGGTCTGTCTCTTGTCCAGGCTTTTTGGCTTCTATTTTCGTTGTTGCAGTTGTTTTCGCAGCTGTTGTTTCGGTTGCTGCCGCCAAGTTGAGTATGTCTGTCTCTGCTGACCCTGGATCATCGAGTTCTGAGATTTCTGCGAAGTCGTTGACGTTGGCAGAGGCGATCGCCAATCTCAAGCAAACTGAGGAGCCCGACCTACGCTACTACGCGGCTTGGTGGTTAGGTCGGTTTCGAGTGAACCAGCCTGAGGTGATCGAGTTGCTGATTGAGGCGCTGTCAGATCAAGATAACCGCTCTCCCGACGGTGGTTATCCATTGCGGCGGAATGCGGCACGTGCTCTAGGTAAGCTGGGGGATCGGCGGGCGATCGCGCCCTTGCTAGACTGCTTGTGTTGTGATGATTATTACGTGCGCGGTGCGGCTACTGAGTCTTTGGGAGAGTTGGGTGACCCGACTGTCATTGAGCCGCTGCTAGAGCTGTTGGCGGGGGGCGTAGCTGCGGCTACGATGATGCCGGGTAAGCCGCATCTGTTTCAGCCCTACGATTTGATTCTAGAGGCGTTGGGCAGTTTGGGAGCGACGGTTGCGATCGCTCAGATTGAGCCGTTTTTGGGACATTTTTCTGAAAAGGTGCAGTATGCGGCGGCGCGATCGCTCTATCAGCTCACGCTTCGGCCAGAATATGGTGAGATTCTGGTGCGGGCCTTGGGTGCGTCAGACTTGCAATTGCGGCGGGCGGCGCTGATGGACATTGGGGCGGTGGGGTATATGCCGGGGGCAGAGGCGATCGCCGCTACCTTGGCCGAGAATAGTCTCAAGTTGATTGCCCTCCGAGGTCTGCTGGAAACCCATCTCAAAGAAAGATGGGATGAACGGAAGTTTGGACAGTCTTTTTCCCCAGAGCAGCCTTTCTCTCTAGAGCAGCCTTTCTCTCCAGAGGCGATACGAGCAATGGATTTGATGGACAGTTTGCTATGACTTCTGACTATGACTTCTGACTATGACTTCTGACTATGACTCTTGAACCTCGGTTGCAGCTTCAACCCCTGTTGGCCAAGCTCGATCAAGCGGCTACCGCTGAACAGGTGCGCTTTGCCGTTGAGGAGATTGCGGCGGCTTGCTTGGCGGATGCGGTTCCTATCTTGATCGCGGTGCTGGGATATAACAATCCGGGAGCGGCAGTGGCGGCGGTGGATGGACTGATTGCCATTGGCGAACCGGCGGTGTTACCGCTGATTGAGCTGTTGGATGGATTTAACTACGGCGCGAGGGCTTGGGCGCTGCGAGCCTTGTCTGGCATTGGCGATCCGCGCGGTATGGATTTGGTAGTGAAGGCTGCTTTGGAAGACTTTGCTCTCAGCGTGCGGCGTGCGGCGGCGCGGGGAGTGGGCACTTTGCGGTGGGCACAGTTTCCGGGGCCGGAGCGACCCGCTTCCCAGAAGCGGGCGATCGAGACCCTCATCCAGGTGTGCGCGGATCCAGAGTGGGTGGTGCGCTATGCGGCGGTGACCGGCCTGGAAGCCTTGTGGGACAAGCTAGACCCAAGTCTGCACGCTTCACAGCGTCCTGGCCTCAAACAACAGCTTCGAGTTTTGTCTGCTCAAGACGAATCGCGGGTGGTTCGGGGCCGGGCGAGGTTGGCGCTGTGGCGATCGCGCGCTCTCGAACCTGACCCACGCTCCGAATAAAATCCCCATGCCTAGGGTATCTTTTCCCGGACTTCATCCGCGAAATCACCCCATTTCTCAAACTCGAAGGGCCCTGCGATCGACCCCCAAATCAACTCGTCTGTATCATAATCGCGGCCCCGGTCAAGGCTGACTAAGCGATCGGCAAAGACCTCGAATTCGCTATCCAGATAGGTGACTTTTTCTTTCCGAACAACTTTGCAGCCCTTGCCGGGCTCGAGGCAAGCTTTGAAGCTGTTGCCGCTCCAGTGGGTGATAAAGGTGCAACCCGGCAAAAGATGAAGCTGTTCGACTTGGAGTGCTTGTAAGCGCTCCGGTTCTCGAGAGGCTCCGTAGAACTGGTCAGCATTGGCGATTTCGTAGTTCTCGATGGCGATGTGATCACTGTGGCGGACTAATTTAAGCACGCGAGAGCGATAGGGCTGGCTAAGATCTAGATCGTAAGCCTGCTCCAGGTAAAGACTAACGCCGCCCATCAAGCCTGGCGACAGGGGGCGCATACAGACTCGAATATGCGCGAAAAAAGGCGGATTTTCGAAAGCCTGGGGCTGATTGCTAAAGTCTGCCGCCATCCAGCGGGCAAGGGTGACGACATCGGTGGAGTGAGTCATGCGTAATCGCTATAGTTGCGGTTGATGATCCTAGGAGTGACGACACTGAATCGACGACACTGAATCTAGGAGCGAACGTGACTGTGAACGTGACTGTGATTAAGGCCAGCTTCAAACATTTGCTGCCAGCTGCTTTTTGGGTAGCCACTGGTATTTTTGCACAATCTGTCTTGACCCAGCCGGCTGTTGCCCAAGCTTTCGACGCCACAACCTCGAAAGAGCTTCTGGTGCGAGAGTACCTGGATATAACCAATTCCGATGCCTTGGCTGCACAAATGATGGAGTCGATGCTGCCGGTGTTCCGGGAGGCCTACCCCCATGTGCCGGATGAATTTTTTGAGGCGTTGATGGCAGAGGTTTCGTCGGGTAATTTGTCGGATTTTTGATTCCAGTGTTTGCCAAAAATTTGACGGAGCAGGAGATGAAGGCGGCGATCGCCTACTACCGCAGCCCCGAAGGCGCGTCGATGCTGCGCAAAACGCCGCTGCTGATGCAGGAAGCTCAGCAGGCGGGAGCCCTGTGGGGACAGCAATTGGGGGAACGGATTCTGAAAGAGCTAGAAGCCCAGGGCTATACGTCTGCTGGACTCGAAATTTAGTTCTGGGCGCGTCACTGATGGGCGATGACCGCTGAATCTCAGAGTAAATCCGGTTGCGATCGCCAGAGTTTGTACATCTAAAAAACAAGCTTGCTTGCTTGATTAATTCCTGAGATGTCGCAAAAACTGTGATCCTAAAAGCCAGATCTACTCTGTATTTTGTTCTCCTTAATCTCGCAATTACGGTTCCGTTTGCGGCACTGCTGAATATTTGGATTGACGAAGCATACACCCTAGATACAACTGGACTTGGCCTAGCTCATGCTTGGGTCGAGGCAATTCGATTCGAAAACCAGCCGCCACTCTATTTTTTTCTCCTAGCCCTTTGGCGACAGCTGAATGATTCAATTTTCTTTGCTCGGCTGTTTTCCTGTCTCTGTATTGCGCTAACGATTTACTGCGCACCTTTACTTTCCAGACGCTACTTACCCAAACTGAATTCCTGCTGGCTCACCCTGAGTTTGGCGCTGCACCCCTACGCGATTTGGGCTGCGCTAGAAATTCGCACTTATGCCTTGGGAATTTTGCTGTCGGAACTGCTGTTGATTTGCTTTTTTGATGCTTATCTGAAAACTGCCCTCGCTTTGAATATTCAATCCCTGAATATTCAATCGCTTAATGCTCAACCTGCCGCCCGTCAACCTGCCGCCCGTCAACCTGTAGCCCGTCAATCTATGCTGAACCGGGCAGGCATTGTTTATGGATTGGTGGCGATCGCAGCCCTCTACACGAACTACATGCTGGGAGCTATTTTAATCGCCAATTGGGTCACCTTGCTCCTGTTAAAACGTCGTTCAGAAATTCTTTCCAATACAGTAGTGCTGGCTGTTGTGGGCCTATTGTTTGCCCCGATGCTCATGAACCTCGCGAGCCAACTCGCGAGCCAAACCTCTGCCTTGGGTGCCCCGAGCAATTCCTTCCTCGGAACGCTCAGAGCCGTCATGGGGCGATCGCTCCTCTATGTCTTGCCCAGCGAATTTTCTGGTTGGCCCGCCCTGTGGACTGGGATTCGCTATGGTGTGTTGGCCCTAGGGATTGGACTTGTGATGAGTCGGTGGCGGTGGTTCAAGGAGGAACAGATGGCGATCGCCAGCCTTTTTCTCACAACTCTATTCACTCTGGTCTTCGTTCTAGACCTGACCGACCACGCCACAGGGGTCGAACGCTATGGCTATCCGCTCTTTCTGCTGACGCTGCTCTTCGTGTTTTCGCTACTGTCGTTGTTGAGTTTTCGCCAGCGCCAGCGCAGCTTGTGTATTTGGGCGATCGTGACCTACTGCTTCTGCGCGGCTTCCTTACTTCAGACCTATTCCCCCTGGCCAAAGGGGGAGGAGACTGGCGACGGGTGGCCACCTATCTCGAAACTTATGAACAGGCAAACCAACCGATCGCAGTCTTTTCGGCAGAGGGAGTTTTGCCCTTCAAATACCATTACAAAGGGATCAACCCCATTCTGGCGCTGCCGCCCCTGCCGACGAAGGGCCGCTATGATTTGCGAAATTTTGTGCTGAAAGATGAAGCTCAAGTCGAAGCGGCAATCCGAGGCATTCGCCAAAGCCCCGGCTCGGCAAAGGTCACGGTGCAGCTCCCAGAGCTCCCTCAGCAGTTTTGGCTGATTGAAGCCCCGGCTCACATGGTAGTTCGTGGGTCAGAAAAACGCTGCGAAATTTGGCAGATTGACCTCAATTGTCAGGTCTTGGATGGGTTTGTCGCGCGGTATTATGACGTCACCGAACACCAGTCTTTTGATGATGCCAACGTGAAAAACTGCGCCGAAAACCCGTCACGGTTTCCGGCGCAGCCCCTGGTCAGGTCATTCCCGGTGAGGTCATTCCTGATGGAGTTGTTTCTGATGGCGTCATTCCCGGCGCAACTGCTAAATCGCCACTAAATCGCCGCCGCTTGTAGCGCTTGCTGAACCAGCAAAATCACCTGGGTGCGACTGAGTTTGTCGTGGCCTTTTCTGAGTGCATCCAATGTGCCGTGGGCTAAGACCAAGGGCAGTTTGCAAAACTCCTTGGCTGGGCCGGGGTTGAGCGCGTTTGTGTAGGCATCTGCCAAGATGAGGTTACGACGGGCGTATTCCTGCATCTGGGCATCGCTCCAGCCGTCTGGATAGAAGTCTGCGCCCCGCTGTAGGTCTTCCTTGTGGTTGCGCAAGATGTTCACCGCCTGCAAGCCTCGCCCAAAACCAAGGGCCTCGCTGCGGTTGGTTTGGGTGCCGTCATACCAGCCCCACAAGTCCGAGAGCAACAAGCCCACCGCCCCGGCTACGCTGAAGGTGTAGCGATCGAGATCGGTTTCCGTATGCACCGCCCAATCTTGCTCTGCCCAATGAGCCATTCGATCGGCCATTCCCGCTGTGGCGTCCCAGATACGGGGAGCAATTTCCGGGGGGGCAAGCTTGGCCCAGTCAGCCAGCCTTAGGCTGACTTCGGGCAAAAGATTAACCGCAGATTCCATCCCCTTAGCCCAGTGCTCTACGCTACAATCATGGGGAAAACCTTGCAAACCAAGGCTCATATTGCGTAGCAGTTGCGCTTTGGTTGCATTGTCGAGGTCGGGATGATCTTCTACCTCATCGATCGCTCGCATGCAGAGATAGCCCGAAGCAACTGCTTCTTGTAGGCCCTCTGGAAGGCGGCTGATGGGAATCAGAAAGGTTCGACTGGTTGCCTGCAAAATGGCCAAGGCATCCTTCCGAAGGTTCATAAATTATGTCTCCTCACACGGTTTGCAGTACCGAGCAGTACTCTTGCAGAGCGTTCCATAGATTTGGCGCAATTGCGCTGTCCTGGGATACGGTCTAGGATTCTGTCCGATCATAGATTCCCTGAGCGGGTGAGCGGAATTGCTCTTTTTGGTTAATCGTTCACGAGAATCAAATTCACGAGAATCAAAAGTGTAACGGTTTATTGCACCAGATCGTAGGCGTGGCTCTACGGATCCCGACGGGATCTGAACCTTGAGGTCACGGGTTTTGGGGCTTTGGTGACTAGACAGCAAGAATCAAGATTCGCTAGGCTAGAGCATCTATTTCAGTGAATGGAGAGCGCATTGACTTATGCCCAGAGCAATTTGGAACGATACGGTGATTGCTGAGAGCGATCGTTACGAAACCGTCGAAGGGAATATCTATTTTCCGCCCGAGACTCTGCTTCAAGACTATTTCAAGCCTAGTGATCATCACACCACCTGTGGCTGGAAGGGCGTTGCTAGCTATTACACCCTTGAGGTCAATGGCCAATCAAACCCCAATGCGGCCTGGTTTTATCCAGAACCGAAGCAAGCGGCTGAAAATATCAAGGGCTATGTGGCCTTTTGGAAAGGGGTGAAGGTGGAGCCCTAGCGCTGCCAGCCTCTCTCATCGGGTTCTAGAACCTGGCCTGGGTCTAGAACCGGGGTGCCTCCCGGTGGCAAATGCTCCAGTGAAGATTGAACTGCTCTGCAAAACTTGTGGCGACGCGATCGCGCACCTCCTCCAGCCCAATGCCCGGAAGCCACTGGGCTAGGCTGCCCACGGGGCGATCGCCAATCCCGCAGGGCACAATTTGCCGAAACCCAGCCAAATCGGGGCAAACATTGAGCGCAAACCCATGCATCGTGATCCAGCGGCTGACCTTGATGCCGATGGCCGCCACCTTGTGGCCTTGCACCCAAACGCCGGTTAGCCCCGGCACCCGTTCGCCTAACAGTCCGTATTGATCCAATACGGCGATGATGACCGCTTCGAGCTGGCGCAAATACCAGTGGAGATCCCGTTGGTGTCGCGCCAAATTCAAAATTCCATAGCCCACAAGTTGGCCAGGGCAGTGGTAGGTGACCTCGCCGCCGCGTTCGACCCGGTGCAATTCGAAGGCCGGTTTTTGCAGATCGAACTTTAAGAAGTCCGGTGTTGCGCCTTGGCCCAGGGTATAGACCGGAGGGTGTTCGAGCAGCATGAGAACATCGGCCAGGGTTGGGTTGAGCTTGCGCTGCTGGTGGAGCGATCGCTGCCATTCCCAAGCCACTTCGTAGGAGATAATACCCAGCTGATAAAGTTCGGCGAAATTTTGCATTACCACTCCTGGTGTCATTCTGCCATCGCTGATTTTACAAATAACCGGTTCAGATCTTGTCAAGAAATATCAAGTGATAAAAAGGATCTTGAAGGCCGTCTTGGCAAACCTTTGAGTTTGCTAGGCTGGGATCAAAGCATATTGCTAGTCCATCCGGACAGATGCCGTAAGCCCAGAGAATAGACATTCTCGACGGAAATTCTTCTTCGCAGGAATGTGTCTGGGACTGCGATTCTCCGGTTCTTTGTTTTCGTGGAGGAAGCTGACTATGAAGCTTGTTATCCAGGGTAAGAATATTGAGATTACGGATTCAATTCGAAACTACGTACACCAGAAGATTGAAAAGGCGGTTAGCCACTATCAGAACCTGACGATGGAGGTGGATGTACATCTATCCGTTGCTCGTAACCCCCGGATATCGACTCAGCAGCAAATTGCGGAGGTGACCATCTACGTGAATGGCGCGATTATTCGGGCAGAAGAGAGCAGCGAAGTCCTGTATGCCAGTATTGATATGGTGGCGGATAAGGTTGCGCGTCGCCTGCGCAAGTACAAAGAGAAGCGTTCTGTGAAGCGAGATCATGCTTCTCTCAAGGCCTTGCCTGTCGAACCGTTAGAGGCCAATGGAACGCTGACACCCGCAGCCGTTGAGGAGATCCTTGCAAATGGACAGGCTGTGCTGCCCCAAAATGTGGTGCGGATGAAGTATTTTCCGATGCCACCGATGGATGTGGAGCATGCGCTCGAGCAGCTGCAGTTGGTGGGTCACGACTTTTATATGTTTCACAACAGTGAAACCGATGAGATCAATGTGATTTATAAGCGCAACCATGGTGGCTATGGTGTGCTGCAGCCGCGTCCGGTGAGCAATCTGAAGCTGGATACTAATGGTCGCTTGGTTTATGCCAACGGTTATTCCAGTAATGGTTATTCCAGTAACGGCCACTCTGGTAATGGTCACCATAGCAACGGTCACTCCGGTAATGGTCGCCAGCTCAACGAAGAGCACAATGCTAAACCTACCAGCTTGAGCGAGTTGCCGGTTCCCGCTGCCCAGGTGATGGATTCCTAGGCTACTTTTGAGGGCTTTGTTGGCTCAACAACTACCGTTTGTCTGGCTGAGGCAACGTCAAGTTCCTCAGCTGGGCGATCGCGATTTTTCACATCTCGTCGGGATCCGGCTCCGATGCTGGTTTTGCTCTGGGCTTTTCATGGGTCAGGGCTGCCATTGTTTGGCGATCGGCATACGCCAGCCAGTCCCAAAGGCGCGATCGGTGACTTTCAGGCCCGGCGGGGCTTGTCTACGCTTGAACTCCGCCCGATTCACCAGCGCCGTGATTCGATCAACGGTCTGCGCCTCAAATCCTGCTGCTATAATCTCCGCTGCGGACTGGTGTTGACAGATCAGTCGGTCAAGAATTTCGTCTAAAACGTCGTAGGGCGGTAGCGAGTCTTGATCGATTTGGCCCGGTTTTAATTCGGCGCTGGGGGGCTTGCTGATGATGTGGGCTGGGATAATCTCTGGGCCGCAGTGGGGTAGGGTGCGAAGAACCGCTGTCGGTCGCGTGTTGAGCCAGTGACACAGGGCGTAAACCTGGGTTTTGGGTAGGTCGGCGATCGCCCCCAATCCCCCGTTCATGTCGCCATAGAGCGTGCAATAGCCCACGGCGAGTTCGGATTTGTTGCCGGTGCTAACTAGCAAATGGCCAAATTGATTGGCCACTGCCATGAGCAATGTGCCGCGAATTCGCGACTGCAGGTTTTCTTCTGCGAGGCCGAACTCGCTGCCTGCAAACAAGGGTCGTAAGGCTTGATCGAAGGCGTCCATGGTTGGGGCGATCGCCATGGTTTCTGTCGCAATGCCAAGATTTTGGGCTAGGGCTGTGGCATCGGTAATCGAGTGCCCCGAGCTGTAGGGTGAGGGCATCAGAATACCGAGGACATTTTCTGGACCGAGGGCAGCGGCCGCGATCGCTGCCACCAAGGCTGAGTCGATGCCGCCGCTGAGGCCCAAGAGTGCCTTGGAAAACCGCATTTTCTGGCGTAGTCTCCTACGCCCAAAACCAGGGCTTGCCAGAGTTCTTCGGCGGGCGATCGGGGCAGCGAAGCCCTGGAACCGAGATGCATTTGTTGGGTTGCTGCATCAACGTCTATCAGGGTGAGAGCCGTTGCAAAGCTTGGGGCGCGGCAGACAGTGGTGCCCTGGTGATCGACCCCAAAACTGCCGCCATCAAAAATCAAGTCGTCATTGCCTCCCACCTGATTGACATAGAGAATGGGCAAATTGTGGCGCTGGGCTAGGTGCTGAAGCATCTTTTCCCGCAGGGCCTGCTTGCCTAGGCTATAGGGCGATGCCGAAAGATTGATGATGATATCAACCCCCTGTTGAGCGAGGTCGGCAATAGGATTCTCGCGATAGCTGCGTTTGCCCCAAAATTCATCGTCGTTCCACAGATCCTCGCAGATGGTGACGCCGATGCGTAGGGGATTTTGGGATGTGTCGACAACTGTAAAAGTGTTGCTGGCCGATTCGTTACGGGTCGATTCGTTACGGGTCGATTTGTGACGGGTCGATTCGTGATTGGCCGATTCGTGACGGGTCAACTTATGATCATGACTCGGCCAATGCTCAAGATTGACTTGACCCGGTTCAAAATAGCGATGCTCGTCAAAAACATCGTAAGTCGGGAGCAGGCGTTTGTGAAACATGTGCTGAAGCTGGCCTTGGTGCAGCAGTGCCATGCTGTTGAACAGCGGTTTGCCACCGACTTGGGGCGATCGCCCATGCTCGCTCACCGTCCCGACCAACACCCACAGCTCCATTGGTAAATCCTGAGCAAGTTGTTTGAGCACCTGATTCATTTGCTGTATAAAATACGGTTGTAGTAGCAAGTCTCGAGGTGGATAGCCACACAAAGACAGCTCCGGTGTCAACAAGACCTGTGCGCCCTGAACCTGGGCCGCTTGGGCCGCCTCGAGAATGTCCTGGGCATTGCGCTGGAGGTTGCCAATGGTGGGATTGAGTTGAGCGAGGGCAAATTTCATGATTGTTCTGCAGTGCGATTGTTCTGCAGTGCGATTGTTTTGTAGTGCGATTGTCTTGCGATAAAAATGTTTTTTAATAGACCTCTTGCGCAAATCAAGACCCCCACCCTAAATTCCTCTCCCGCCGAGGAGAGGGACTTTGAAATTGCTCCCCTTCTCCCCTTTTGGGAGCAAGGGGCTGGGGGATGATGGGGCTGTTTCTCTTCATGCAAAAGATCTGATGTGACTCTTCAGCTACAAAATGATTGAATATCACGACTAAACAAAAACCAAAGGTTTATCTTTCAACTCCGCGAAGACCTCCGCATCAAAGTGATAGAGGCTGGCAGGTCTGCCTGCCCCACGTGAAACCTTAACCCCCGTGTCCGACAGAAAACCGAGTTTGAGCAGCCGGGTGCGGAAGTTGGAATAGTCGGCAAATTGTTCCCCTAAAACAGTGGTATAAAGCTGATAAAGCTCATTGAGCGTAAACAGCTCTGGCAAAACTTCAAAGGCGATCGGGCTATATTCCAGCTTGTTTCGGAGACGACGATAGCCGTATTGCACAATTTGGTTGTGGTCAAAGGCCAGTTCTGGAACTTGATCGAGGGGGTACCAGGCAATCCCGCTCACACCGTCGGCAATGAGTTCTGCTTCGGTGTAGGCCACGAGGGCAAAGTAGCTCACCGATAGATATCGACTGCCAAAGCTGCTCTTGGCTTCTCTGGGATCTCGATGGGGGCCGCCGAAACTGTAAAGCTGTTCGAGATAGAGATGCTTGACCCGAATTTTCTCGGCAAGGACGCGGTAGGCTGCTTGCTCGAGGGACTCCCCTTGGCGAACCAGGGTACCGGGAAGACTCCAGTGGTTCATAAAGAGTGCCTCGGGTCGCAGCACCAGCAGGATGAGTAGCCGGTTTTGGGCCAGGTCCACTGAGAAAATGACGTTGTCTACCCCCACCTTAAAGTCGGCTAGGGCTAGATCGGTGCAGGCAGCATCGAGGACTTTCATTGGGGTGTTTCGAGTAGGGCGTCCGGGCATGGATAGAGCTTTTCCCCTTGAATATAGGCTTGCACAGCGGCGTTGATGACGGGGGTGTGGTCTTGACGATAGTCTGTGGAGGAGACTGCTGGGCCTTGGATGGGGGCAATGGCGGTGGTGGTGCGATCGCGCAACCATCCCAGTTCGCTTGGCAACAAGGGATATCCCGGTCTTGGAATGATCAGCAACTTAACCTGGGCGAGCAGCGCCTCGGCGGCGTACCACTGGGAAATTTGGCGCACCAAATCTGAACCGATCACCAGGGTGAAGCTGGCGTTGGGCCAGCGGTGTTGGGCGCGCTGGAGGGAGATGAGCGATCGCGGACTGCTCATCTCTGGGTAAACATCGATGGGGGGACTGTGGTTCTGGCCTAGCCGAGGTTCGAGCCGCTGCCCGAAGCACGGCTCTAAGCCATGCTTGGCCTGTTGCACCGCGTCGGCGACCAGTTGCAGCATTTCGGTGCGCTGCTCTAGGGATGCACCATGGTGCTTGAAAGGATTATCTGAGGCCCAGATCGCCACGTGATCATAATGTTCGACCAACCAAGCCAGAATTTTTTGGTGGCCCTGGGTGGGTGGGTCAGCGCTGGTGCCAAACAAAGCAATCTCGAGCCGGAGTTGCTCTAAAGGGGGTGTAAGCCGATGATTCATGGCGTTCATCACATCTTTTTCCTAGGCGGCAGCGAGGTGGGCTCGCTGGGTCTGGCGGGTTAAGCGTTGGAGGGCGGGGGAGAGGTTCAAAGGGGCGGTTTCAGGGGCGTGGATGTCCCGCAGGGCGGGGGTAAACTGGCGACGGACTCGGCGGTGCGAGCGGCGATCGCGCCCAGACTTTCCCTCGCCTGAAGTCTTACCCCTGCCTGCATCACCCGCTGCAACAGGGGCTGGGTGTTCCCCGCCAGGGTTGTCTGCTTGGTCTGCTCTGTCGCAAGTCCCAACTGATCGCACACCAGCAGCCCCCGCCGAACTTGGCGAAAGATTTGCTTTTGACCGGGATAGGTCATCTTACTTGCGGATTCTTTCATCACGGGAACACCGTCGATTTCTACCAGTTTATAAACGCCATTCACCGGAACGCCGGTGACGAGTTTGGTGCCCAGGCCGTAGCCGTCGATGGGGGCTTGCTGGGCGCGGAGGTGGGCGATCGCAAATTCATCCAAATCACCACTGGCAAAAATTTGAGTCTGGGGCAAATAAGACCGCACAATTTTGGAGAGTTCTACCAAATTCCCCGAGTCCAAGCGTACCGCTGGGATGGGGCTGCCCTGGCGCTGCGCCTCCGCCAACCGGATCGCGGCGGCCACCGGATCGTAGGTGTCGATCAGCAGGGCTGCCCCCGGAAAATAGCGATGAAAGGCTTGAAACGCTTGATCTTCACTGCCCTCTAGGGTGGTAAGGGCCATGACCAAGGCATGGGCCATGGTGCCGCTGGGCCGCTGACCCAGCTGAAGCGCCGCTAGGACATTGGAGGTCGCATCAAGACCGCCTGCGATCGCTGCCCGCGCTGCCCACACCGCCCCTTGGGGGCTAAAGGCCCGCCGCGTGCCAAATTCTAGCAGCATCGCCTTTGGCCCCGCCACATCCCGCACCCGCGCTGCCCTCGTGGCAATCAGGGTTTGGTAGTTGATCACGTTGAGTAGATAAGTCTCGACAAGTTGGGCCTGCCACAGGGGAGCCTCAACCCGCAGCAAGGGCTCCTGGGCAAACACGGCGGTGCCTTCGGGCACAGCCCACAGGTCGCCGGTGAACTGCGCTTGGGCCAGCAGTTCCCAAAAGGCTGCGGGGGCGTGATCAAAGATGCCGGTGTTTTGTAAGGCTGTAATTTTTTCTGGGCTAAAGCTGAGGTTTTCGAGGTAGGCGATCGCCTGCTCTAACCCCGCCGCAATGACGTAGCCATACTGCCCTGGCAGCCGTCGGGTAAACAGTTCAAAGCTGGCGCGCCGCTCGGCGACCGCTTCCCCGACATAACAGGCGGTCATGGTCAGTTGGTACAAATCAGTCAAAAAACCGAGATCTTCCGGGTAAATCCCCAGGTGGGAAGCCTGGTTTGCACTAGCCTGGGGCGAGGCCATGCTCGCAAAACTCTCTTTCATGACGAACCTCTCGACGACATCTTGATACAATTATGTTGAGATTTACCAAAAACGGCAACCCTAAGCTGAAAACTCATCTATCGCGATCTCAATTTCGACCTCGGCCTTGGCCTCGGGTTGTCTGGCTGGTTCGTCGCCGGTTGCAGAATTGGTCACGGGTCGCGATGTTCTGGGAAAAGCAGGGTAGTCTGGATTGGGGGCCATCACGTTCGGGTCAGAGTCAGGCGCAAAGCGGGTTCCTCTAAGATCTGCCTAGAATTTCGCTCTGTCTTCAAGCATCATTCTCCAAATCACTCGTTTTATGGATGGTTTGACTGTGACTAGACGCGCTGGTTGGGCTAATGTCCGGCGATTTTCCGGGCGGTTGTGCCAGGGAGCGGCGATCGCAACTCTGGCCCTGTTGAGCGCCAAGCCCGCTGCCGCTGCGGAGCGCGTCATTGTCTCCCTCGGGATTTTGAGCGACAGTATCCAGGTTTCTTCCCTCGAGCGCTATGCCAAAACCGGCGAAGTCGCCCCCGACCTATTTGATTTTCTTCGCTTTGTTCCCGAGGAGAGGCAGAAGGCTGCGCGGGCCGGTCTAACCGCCCCCGCTGAGCTGGGCGTGATTCCCGTCGCCCAATTTCTCTATTCTCCCCAGGGAGAGATCTTGCTAGAGCGTTTAGGGCGGGTGATCGAGTCAGAGGCTCGACAGCCTGGGTTTTATGCCATTCGGGCGGCATTGATTTTGGCGGCGGCGGACCAAGAAGAAGGGCTCACCTTTATTAACGTCCTCAAAAAGTATCCGACTTCCGGCATTCGACTGAATTTGGGGCGTGGTCTAGAAATTTTTCGAGAGTTGAACAGTTTGATTGAAGAAACCCAGCGGGCGACGCGGGCGATCGAACAGAGTGCTCGAGCCCAGGCTCAGTTTGAGCCGCAAATTGACTGGGCCACCCAGCCGGATTTGCGGCTTCCTGGGCTGTTTACTTGGGAGATGCGATCGCTAGAGCTCCAAGACCCGAAGCGCTCCCGCCGCTTTCCCGTCGATCTCTATCTGCCGCGCTATTCCATCAAAGATTTGGCCAACCCGGAGGCCTCGGCAAACGATCCAGAGGCCCCGGTGAACCCGGCAACCCCCGCCAGCTCGGCCAGCGAGACGGGCAATGCCAAGTGGCCCCTCGTCGTGATCTCCCATGGTCTGGGCTCCGATCGCTCCTCGTTCGTTTATCTGGCCAAGCATCTGGCTTCCCACGGTTTTGCCGTCGCCGTGCCCGAGCACCCCGGCAGCAGCAGGGCCCAACGCGAGGCGCTGATTCGCGGGCGGGCTGCGGAGCTGTCCGAGCCTGAGGAATTTATCGATCGCCCCCTCGACATCACCTACATGCTGGATGCCCTAACGGAAAATCGAGCCATTGGCCCTCTCTTGGATTTAGAGCGGGTGGGCGTTGTCGGGCAGTCGTTTGGGGGCTACACGGCCCTTGCCTTAGCCGGTGCGCCGCTCAATCTACCCAAGCTGCGCCAAGATTGTGGACAATTGCAATTTGACCAATCTTGGAATGTGTCATTGGCGCTCCAGTGTCGAGCTCTGGTGGTGCTGCAAGGCCCAGAACAATTCCGGGACGATCGTATCAAGGCGATCATGGCGCTCAACCCGATCGTCGGCAGTGTATTCGGGGCGGAAAGCCTCGGCAAAATTTCAGTACCAACGTTTGTGGTCGCCAGCGATTCGGACACGGTTGCGCCTGCACTACTGGAGCAAATGCGCCCCTTTCAAGGGATTCAAAGTAAGCACAAATACTTTGCTCTGGTGGTGGGAAGTACACATTTTTCATTTATTCAAGAGGGGAACTCGGTGTTGCCGGAGCCGATTGCAGGGCCGGATCTGGCCGTGGCGCGTCGCTATGTGGAGGCTTTAAGTCTGGCCTTTTTGCAGACTCATCTGCGGGGGCAGTCTGAGTTTGAGATGTATCTGAGCAGTCGCTATGCTCAGTCGATTAAGCAGGGCCGTTTGGGGTTGAGCTTGGTGCGATCGCTCCCCGAAAAGCTACGGTAGCCACCACCACTACTCTAGGCTATCTCAGTAATGATACGTAAGCCTGATAAATTCCTCAGTTTTTAATAATGCATGACTTAAGGGTTTTCGAGGAAGAGAAGGGTGCTTGAAGGTCGAGAAAGTCAGGGAATCTCTGGGATCTCAATCAAGATTGCGAAGAGTAAATTTGTATAAATCTCCTGAGGAAAATTTGAAGCGCGATCGCCATCAGCCTCGCCATCACTTCGCTCTTACCCCATCCTCACTTCGCCCTCGCCGATTTTATGACGCTATCGCCCGATTTTGTGACGCCATCGTCCGACTCACTGCTCACCACTGCTGTGTCCCGCCGCAACTTACTCAAAATGTTTGGGGTCGGCACCGTCAGCGGGACGCTGGGATACTCGCGTTTTGCGAAGCCCCAGCCGAATATCTACGGCAAAGATGCACTGGCGCTGCCGTTCAAAGCCGATCGCCCCACCACCGTTGCCGTAATTGGTGGGGGCCTGGCTGGGCTGGCGGCTTCCTACGAACTCAGTCGTCGGGGCATGGCGGTGACGCTGCTCGAAAAGTCGCCCCAACTCGGCGGCAAAATTGCCAGTTGGGATATCAACGTCAATGGCGAATCCATGCGCATGGAGCATGGTTTTCATGGTTTTTTCCCCCAGTATTACAACCTGTGGAGCCTAGTCGATGAGCTCTCGTCCCAGCAGAATTTTACTTCCCTGCCGACCTATGCAGTGGTCTACAAAGCGGGTTACGAGCCGGAGGTCTTTCGCCCTAGTCGATCGGCGTTTCCCTGGAATATCGTCGATTTGGCCGTAGCTTCACCCAATTGCCTCCATTGGGGCATCAATTTGACGAAGCCTGCTCACTGGGAAGTTTTTAAGGAGATTACGGCCTTTGATCCGGTGAAAAGCTATGCGCGTTTGGATCATATTCCGGTGACCGATTGGGTCAATGGCCAGTTTCCAAAAGGCCTGTATGATCTTTATTTTTTGCCCTTTGCCAAATCCAGTCTGAATGCGCCAGATCGTCTCAGCACGGCTGAGCTGATGCAATTTTTCCATTTCTATTTCTTTGGTAATCCAGAGGGACTGGCGTTTCGGGGCACTCGTCAGGACATGGGCCGCAGCTTGGTGAATCCGGTGGCAGATTCTGTGGTCGAAAATAGTGGCAAAATTCTCACGGATGTGACGGTGACGGGGATTGATTGGCAAGCGGGCCAAATTGCCCAGGTGCGCTATCAACAAGGCGGCAGCGGCAAGACTGCTCCGTTTTGGGTGGAGGCCAATGAGAGCTTAGGTGAGGGGTTTTATGGTGCGGGAGATGACGTTTATGCGCTGTTGCCGGGGAGAAAGGGCGATCGCCCCGCGAAGCCGTCTCCCTCACCTGCACCCATCAAGGTTGTACCGTCCACAAAGCCGATGACGGTGCGTTTTGTGCCCCTGCCATGGGGCGATGTTTAGCGAGGCTGGACAGCGTCGGGGTGGGCCTGCCCAGCGCAGTTTGGATCGCTTTCAGGTGCTGGCTCAAGACGAAGCAGAAACCCGTCTACAACTGGTTGCTGTGGCCACTGAGAGCCAAATGGTCGCAGAAGAAACCGTTCAAGCTGATTACTATGTTTTTGCGGCAGATGTGGTGGGGATGCGGAATTTGTTTGCGCTTTCCCAGGGGGATACCCACACCCAAACCCATACCCAGGTGGCTCAGCTGGCGACGGCAGATCCGTTTGCGGTGGTGCGGATGTGGCTCGATTGCGATTTTGACTGGGAGCATAGCAACTTTACCTCGCTTTCGGGTTATCGACTGACGGACAGCATCACGCTTTACCACCGTATTCAAGATGACTATAAAGCCTGGGCCGATCGCACGGGGGGGAGTGTGGTAGAGCTGCATTCCTATTGCTATAAGGAGGCGGAATTCCCGACCCAAAAAGCTGTGCTGGATGCCTTTGAGCAGGAGCTATACGAAATTGTGCC
>JAAUOP010000199.1 GCA_012034805.1 Synechococcales cyanobacterium CRU_2_2
CTCGACGGCGCTCGGCAGGCGGGTCGTCGACAAGCACTCGACAGGCGGAGTGGGGGACAAGACGTCTATCGCGGTCGGGCCGATCGTCGCCGCGTGCGGCGTTCCGTTCGGGAAGATGTCCGGCCGCGGGCTCGGGCACACCGGCGGCACGCTCGACAAGCTCGAGGCGATTCCCGGATGGCGGGCTGCGCTGTCGAACGACGAGATGTTCGCGCAACTGCGTGATGTCGGCGCCGTGATCTGCGCGGCCGGGTCGGGACTCGCGCCCGCCGACAAGAAGCTCTACGCGCTGCGCGACGTCACCGGCACCGTCGAGAGCATCCCACTCATCACCGGCTCGATCATGAGCAAGAAGCTGGCGGAGGGCAGCTCGGCGCTGCTCCTCGACGTCAAGTGCGGCGACGGCGCGTTCATGAAGTCGCAATCCGACGCGCGCGCGCTGGCCACCTCGATGGTCGCGATCGGGGCGCAGCGAAACGAGGCGACCGTCCTCGACGGTGGCGATCATCTTCTCGGTGGCGAGCTCGAGCTTCATGGCGAACGCTCCTCCGGGTGGGGCGCCTTCTTCGTGGTCGGCGGCGACACGATCCCGTCGATCCTCCAACTGGCGGAGACAATTCCGGTCCGGCTGCTGCCGGTGGATGGCGAGCCGGCGCAGAAGCTGCGCGAGGCCAATCCATTCCTGACCCTCGATGTCATTCCCACCGGCAACTACCGCAACGAGACTTCGGTGATCACGGTGGGGATCGGCACCTATTGGCTGGTGCTCGACAGCATGGCCGAGGACCTAGCCTATGAACTCACCAAGTCGCTATGGCATCCCTCAACGCGGAAGATCCTGGACGAAGGCAGCGCGCTGGGGCGCAAGATCCGGGTGGAGAACGCGCTGATCGGCCTGCCCATCCCGCTCCACGACGGCGCCACGAAGTACTATGTCGAGGCCAGGAAGGCGTCCGGCGCGGCGACGAATACGGCGTTAGGCAGGTCAGGATCACTGTTGCGAGGCAGATCAATGCGGTGTAGCGCCGTGCCCTGGTGTTGGGCAATGTTCCTGGTCACTTTCGCGGTCGCCTCGCCGATGTTGAACGCGCCGCCTTCGAGATTGAGCGTCGTGTCCTTGCCGCCGCTGTCCAGTTGAAACGTCAGCGCGGCAAAGTCTGCTTTTAACACCACGATGTGGTCTGGGCGCGAATCGCCATAGCCGAGGCAGGGGTTATTGTCGCGATCGCGGTTCTCCACCGCCGCCAGCGAATAGGAGCCGCCCGTATGCCCGCTAACGGAGCCATCCTCCGCAGAAAAATCGGGGCCCAATTCTCGTCCTTCAAAGCTGACCATTTCTGCTGCCAGGGGCGACACCGCACCGCCCAGACCCACACCCACTGCCGTCACGACCGCAAGCCACCGATTGAGCACCCGTCCCCAGGCCTTAATCTCTAACATCCGTTGACTCCCCATCTCAGGCATCCACTCCGCTTCGGTGTACTGATTGGTGTACTGATCATCTCTAACCAAACCGCCGCCCTTCTGAGATTGACTTCCATTAGCCCAAAAGGTTACTCCGTGAAACGAAGCTGTAACAATTGACTTCACACTCAGCAGTCAGCGCTCCGGAAGGGCGCGATCGCGGGCATACTCTGTAGGAGTTCTTCATTGGGAGAGTCAAACTAGAACCATGGCTCATTCCATGCCTTTACCGCTGATTGACTGGAAGTCGCTTCAGGCACTGTCTGATGGGGACAAGGCCTTTGAAGCCGAGCTTCTGCAACTTTTTGTCGAAGATACGCGCTCCCATCTGTCGAAGCTGGCCGAGGCGATCGCCCAGGACGATGCCGACCAAGTCCGTCGTTTGGCCCACCATCTCAAAGGGGCCAGCGCCAATGTCGGAGCCCTAGGTCTTTCTGAAGCGGCAGGCATCCTTGAAACCGAGGCTCGCCAAGCCAATCTCAACCCGGCCCCCGTCCTCCAGCAGCAAATGCAACTGAACTTTACTGAAATTGAACAATTGATTGCCCTTCAGACCTGGCAGAATTAGAGACCACAATCAGGCCAGAACCAGGCCAAAAGCAAAACCTTAAATCCTCTAAGAACCGCGATGGCACTGACCGCTCCGGAACAGGATACCCTTCGTCAGCTGGATGAGGCGATCGCGCTCCTTTTAGTTTATCAGGGAGTTTTGGAGCAGCCTGTGCTTCGGTGCTTCCAGGTGCTGCTGCGATCGCTGCGGCACCCCGCCCATCCCCTCGACCCCCTAGAGGCCTATGGCCAGTGGTTTCGCGCCCTCGCGACCCAGTCTACCCAGGACTCTAATCCCTGGCCTGAAGCCGTTCTTCAGGCCACCCTCATGGACACCAATCCCTTCACCCAGGCCGTCCAGCACCGTCCCCTCACCGAACTTTCCCCAGGTTTGCATCAGGCCGCCCAGCAAGACCTCAAAACCCTGCAACAGCTCTACGAGCTTCCCCCACAAACCCTCAGCCACTGGCTCCAGCAAGTCACCGGGCGAGCGGTTCAGGCCAGCCCAAACGACCCAGCATTCTGCTCTGCTCGCCCCGGATCCTCCCCCAGCCCTCAATCCGAGCCACCTTCAGACTGGCGCGATCTCGAATTCTTTGTCGATCACTATCGCCGCCAAGGCACGGGTCTGTTTGGCCGCTATCGCGCCCTGAGTTGGGTCGAGGGCAAGCTCAGCGGCATTCCCCACCCTGACCCAGTGCAACTCGATCAGCTTGTGGGCTACGAACACCCGAAGCAGTTGCTCCTGCAAAACACGGCCCGATTGCTTCGCCACCAGCCAGCCCTCAATGTGCTGCTCTACGGCAGTCGCGGTGCGGGCAAGTCTTCTTTGGTCAAAGCGCTGCCCAACGCCTACGGAGACGACGGCCTACGCCTGATCGAAGTCAGTCAGGCCCAGCTGATTGATCTACCCAAAATCCTCGAATTGCTGAGGCCCGTCCCGCAAAAGTTCATTGTATTTGTGGATGATCTGTCCTTCGAAGAGGACAACCCAGCCTTCAAGACACTCAAAGTCATGCTCGAAGGTAGCGTCGTGGCTCGTCCCCCAAATGTGGTTATCTATGCCACCTCCAATCGGCGACATCTGGTGCGAGAATTCCAGGGCGATCGCCCCCAACTCCAAAACACAGGCGAAATTCACCCCTGGGATACGGTGCAGGAAAAACTGTCCTTTAGCGATCGCTTCGGCCTCACCCTTACCTTCGAACCCGCCACCCAAGACACCTTTCTCACCATCGTCCGTCACCTCGCCCAGCAAGAGAACCTCCCGCTTGCACCCGAAGCACTCGAATTCCAGGCTCGTCGCTGGGCCACGCGCCATAATGGCCAGTCGGGGCGCACCGCACGGCAATTTGTCGATTGGCTCAAGGGCGAAACCTAAAGGCCCTCCGATCGCCTCAGTCCGGATTTTTACACCCGGAAGAAAATGAAACTTAAGCAAAAACGCGGATGCAAAGCCATCAGGCCTACGTAGTTTAAGCATTGACCATGTAACATTCTTTTAGACAAAGCTAGTATTAAGCGTCTTTCGGAAGCCCGAAGAACTTGGTACCTTGATAGGTGAGTTTTTATACGTTCATTGTTCATATTCGTACCGCGAATGAACAGGTTGTAGCGATCGCAATGACTCCCACCTGCTCCGCAAAAGAACTTCTGCCTTGAGAGTCATAACGACTCCTTTCATATGTCCCTTGAAAAGCTTTCAGAACAGCCTCTAACTCGGTTCGTCCTATGACTCACGTTACCGTTCTCGGCATGGTGGCCGGTGTCATGACCACGGTCTCCTTTTTGCCGCAGCTCTTCAAGGTTTGGCGCTCTAAATCCGCCAGTGATCTGTCCTTTTTTATGCTCCTCATCCTCAATACGGGGATGCTCCTTTGGCTTATCTATGGCATTTTGGTCCAAGATATTGCCGTGATTATGACCCACTCCGTCAGCCTGATTTTGGCATCACTGATTCTCGGGTTTAAGCTGAAATATCAACACGCTCAGCGAATTCAGGCTCGGCGTCTCAAGGCAGAACAAATTGAGCGTCAGCTCTATCGAGAACAAGCACTCAATTTGCTGCCCCAGAACCCGATCAACCCCCTGTCTTCGATCTCTAGCCACGACTAGGTATGAGACACGACCTAGACGCGACCGCGTAGGATTTGCGCCATCTCATTCGGCTTCGGCGAACATTCCAGCGCCGTCTCCTCGGTGATGCGGCCCTCTTCGTACAGCCGGTAGAGGGTTTGGTTCATCGTACACATGCCATCAAAGGTGCAGCGGGGGATCACCTCTTCGATTTCATCCACCTCGCCTCGACGAATGTAGTCGCGGATGGCGTCGGTGTTGATCATGATTTCGTGATAGGCCGCCCGCTTGCCGTCCGTGGTGCGGCAAAGGCCCTGGGCAATGATACCCACCAAGGTCTCCGCAAATGAAATCCGGATGGTGTCCTGCTCAGCGGGTTCGTAAAGACTCAGAACCCGCTCGATGGTTTTGACGGCGCTATTGGTGTGCAGCGTACCGATAACCAAGTGACCCGTTTGGGCAGCTTTCATGGCAGTGTTGACGGTTTCGCGATCGCGCATCTCACCAATCAAAATAATATCGGGATCCTCTCGCAGCGAGGCCTTTAGCGCTGCCGAGAACTTGTGGGTGTTGATGCCCACTTCCCGCTGCTTAATCAGCGACTTTTGGCTCTTGTGGACAAACTCGATCGGATCTTCGATCGTGATGATGTTCTTAGGCATCTCGCGATTGATGTAGTCAATCATCGCCGCCATCGTGGTGGACTTACCCGAACCCGTGGGGCCAGTCACCAGAATCAGGCCCTTGTGATAGTGACAAACATCACGGAAGACCACAGGCAGATTGAGCTGCTCCATGGTCATGATTTTGAGCGGGATCAGACGCATCACCAGGGCATGGCCGTGGAGCGTGTCAAAAACATTGATCCGAACGCGAGCAAATTCGTACTGGGTCGCACCGTCAAAATCGAGCTCCCGCTCAAAGCGCTCGATTTCGGCGGCGGTCATGATTTCATCAAGCCAGCAGCGGAAGGCCTCCTGAGTGGTTTCGGGGTGAGCAGTGGCGACGATTTGGCCGCGATCGCGAAACCGAGGCGTTTCCCCCACCCCGACATGGATATCAGACATCCCTTTATCAAAGGCTTCGCGCACCAGTTGGGCCATGGTCGGTTGCCCTGGCGGCAACTGACGTTTTCAGACTGGGACTTGGGCATCGCAGGCGGCGGTGTAGCCGGACGATGGCCCACTTGGGCAGCGCGCCCTTGCTGCTGCTGGGCCGCAGCACGCATTTGGGCCGCACGGGCAGCCTGGGCCTGGGCCTGAGCTTGAACTTGAGCCGGAGAGAGCTGCTGAGCCGGTGGACGAGGAACCGCCATCTGCCGAGTCGAGTCTACACTAGGCGTGGCCGCAGACATCAGCGTGGGTTCAGCAGGATTGTGGACAGGGGTCGTCGATCGGGTTTGGCCATCAGACATGGGTTTGTTCCTTCGTCTCGGGGAGCAAAAGCTTGAGTGGCCAGCCATTCGAGACCAGCCATCGACGCTCAGTATTCCCAAAGTCTGGCGGCGAACTCCATGGCGTGCATCCTAAGCCTCAGGAACTGAAGAGGCTTGAGGAGCCTGGGTCGCAATCAGACGTTGCACCGCAATAACAGTGCGGTTAAGTTCGTAGGAGCGGCGGTCGGGATGCTTGAGATAGGCAGTCTGCTCTTCTTCGAGCATCACAACATCTTCACGCACCAAGCCATCTAGCATGGTTTGTGCTGCGCCAAATAGGCTGTTTTTGACAAAGCGGCGGAATTTAACTGGCAGTTTGTGCAACCGCTCAAAAGCTTCGAGGGAAACAAAGTGGATCAAATAGGCGCGGGTGTGGGTGGGGCCGGTGGGGGCAAAGAGACAGTAGATTTTGAAATCTTGGCCTAGAGACGAGGTCCAGTTGGGATAGGCATAGCTGACGCGCAGGGGTTCGGGGTGGAGCTGGCGCAGGGCAGGAAAAAAGAGTTGGGCAATAGACCAAATTTTGTCGATGCGGTAATAGCTCTGGGCCGTGTAGTGGGCCGCGACGCGATCGCGTTCTTCCTCCAAATGCTCCAACACCGCCGCAGACCAAGCCTGAAATCCGCGATGCAAATGGCCATGGTGCATGTCCATCAGGTTTTCGATGAGAAACGAGAAATGGGCCTCGCAATCAATCGTCGCAACCGTGGCGATGTAGTTGAGGTGATCCCATTCGGGCAGGGGCAGCGGGGCATCATCCTGGGCCACCAGCAACGACGCATCTCCCGGATAAACCCAGACAAAGCCGTCCTGCTCTCGCACAGGGTAAGCTCGAATTTTGCAGGTGGGCAACTTTTGCCGAGGTTCCAGATAGGGAACCGCTGCGCAGTTCCCCTGGGGGTCAAATTGCCAGGCATGGTAGGCACATTCCAGGCTTGTGCCCACAACTGCGCCATGGCTCAGCTTGACCTGGCGATGGGGACAGCGGTCTTCGAGAGCGTGGGCTTGGCCAGTCTCATCGCGGTAGAGGGCGATCGCCTCTCCCCACAGCACCACCGCCAAGGGCGTCTGGCTCAGATCACGGCTACGCACCAAGGCGTACCAATGGTTGAGGTTAATGCCCAGTTGGCGGATATCTCGGCGAGGAAGCAAGGGGTATAGGCGGGAGGAATCGGGGGGGCGATCGCCCGTTCAGAAGCAGGCATCATAAGATC
>JAAUOP010000060.1 GCA_012034805.1 Synechococcales cyanobacterium CRU_2_2
GTACTGGCTGGGATGATTTTCGTCACACTGCTCTGGGCTGCCCGGCAAACTGGGTTGCACAGGCATCGCGCTGTTCTGCAGCGAAGCGAATCAGCTGGGCGAGGCCCACGAGGGGAATCACACGACCATCGCCCAGGACGGTGGCTCCGGAAAACCAGTGGGCAGCGGCATCGGGCTCATGACCGGACGAATCGCGACTTCCTGCTCATTCCAAAAACGATCGACCGGAATGGCATGATGCTGATCACCGTCTTTGACGATGATGATCAGGGGCTGATTAATCGATGGATTGCCCTCCAGTGAGGGGTTTATGTGGGTGCCGCGAAAGCTCAGAACCTCCGCCAGTTCAGTGACTGAAACTTGCTGGCCGTTCCAGAGGACGTAGGGGGATTGTGGGTCAATTTGGCTGCGTACAATCGTGTCTGGGCGGCACACGAGCATTTCGGTAATCGAATCCACGGGTACCGCAAAGATCAGTTTTTGGTGCTCGAGCAAAATTACTCGCAACACTGACAAACCGAGGGGCAACGTAATCGTAAACGTGGTGCCCTGACCCAATCGAGTATTGACTTGAATGTCGCCCTTGAGTTTTTCCAGGTTGGCCCGAACAACGTCCATACCAACCCCTCGTCCAGAGAGTTCGGTGACCTTTTCGGCGGTACTAAATCCGGCATCAAAAATCAGAGAGAGGAGATCGCGATCGCTCATCCCGGAAATTTGCGCCTCTGGAATACCGTGACTGCGCACCTTGGCCCGAATCTTTTCGAGGTCAATGCCCCGACCGTCGTCAATAATCGTAATTTGGGCTTGGTTGCCGATCTGGGAAGCGCGAATGGTGATCGTCCCCTCGGCTAGTTTGCCAGCGGCGAGGCGCATTTCTGCAGGCTCGATGCCGTGGTCAAAGCAGTTGCGTAGCAGATGATTGAGAGGATCGCTCAGGGCATCGAGGGCCACCCGCTCGAACAGTGTGGTTTCGCCTTCAATCCGCAGGTTAACCTTCTTGTTGTACTGTACCGATAAATCGCGGATAACGCGGGGGAAGCGACCCACAATCTCAGAAAAGGGGCGCATTTGGGCACGGGTGATGCGGCTTTGCAGGCCTCGGGTGGTGCCGTTAAGTTTTTGCGTCGCCATGCCCATATCCTGCAGGCCTAGCACAATGTCTGCGGTGACTTCCTGCAGCTGGACGACGGTTTCCATTTGTTCCTGGGCCATCAGGTGCAAATCAGAGTACTGATCCATTTCTAGGCTGTCAAATCCTAGATTGCCCGAGCTATTGGCGCTGGAAGGATGACCGGAGCCAACCCCTGCTGCGACGAGTCCTTCCATGGAGGCCCGGTCGTACCACTGGCGCAGCCGCACATTAAATGACTCTAGCGATCGCATCCGTTCCTGGAGGAGTTGCACAAAGTCGGTAAGCTGTTGCTGACGCAAGTTAATCGCATTACGTTCGAGGATGAGCGTGCTGAAGAGGGTATTGATTTGGCTGAGGTCTTCAGCAGCAATCCTAAGGGTGGCTGATTGGGGTTGAGAGTTGGCGGCTGGGCGACTGGGGACTGGCTGGGTCTGGGTAACGGCCTGGGTCTGGGTAACGGCCTTAGACGGGAGATCGGGTTGGGGTGTCTGCTGATGTTCAGCCTCGGGGATGGGGGTGTCGAGCGTTGCGACAAAGTCGAGTTGAGCGATCGCAGCTTGCAACTGCGACAGGCTTTCGAGCGGTAAAGGTTCCGATGACCCAGGCTCGAACGGCCCAGACTCGAACGGCCCAGGCTCGAATGAACCAGACTCAAATAAACCAGGCTCTGGATTCTCCACAATTGCCTGAATTTCTGGCATCTCCGTTATTTCCGGAAATTCTGCCCCTAAACTTACCCCATCCACAAATCCTGGAAACTCAGGGGTCGCCACTCCGCCCAAGATTCTCTCCATCTCTGCTTGCATGGCCTGGAGTTCGCTCAGATCCATGGCTGGCATCTCGATGCCCAACGAGGAGATGGTGCCTTGGAAATCGCTGGGGAAATCGCTGGGGAAATCGCTGGGGACATGACTTAAAAAGTCACTCGGAAAGTCACTTGGAAAGTCGCTGGGCTGGGGATTAATATTCGGTTCAGTTGCTGAGGCGATGAATACGAGTTGGATGGGTAGATTTTCGGTGCGACCGAGTTGTACAAGCGATTGCGATCGCTGCCAAATCCGAAGCGCCTGCTCACAAAACGGTTGCATCTGCGACACGTCCAAGCCCTCAACCTGAGCCTGAATCGACTCGCACAGCTGCACAAAGGCATCCACTTCACTCATCAGCCCCAGGTTGGAAAGCTGGGAGGCCGTCCGCATCACAGACTGACGCAAGGCTTCACCGTCCAGGCTTACCGACTCGGTTTCGAAGGCAACCAAAATTTCTTCAACGCCACCGTTAAAAATGAGCAGCTCGACATCAACCTCTTCTTCCCCAGCCAGCAGTTGGTTCTCATCGTCTTCGCTAATCTCGCCGAGTCGAGACCGCAATTGCTCAAAAATCGGCTCCGCATGGGCTTGCAGCCAAGCCCCATCAACAGGCTGTTCGTCAGAGAGCAACTCGCGAATCTCTTTGAGGCAGTCTACCCCACCCAATAGCAAGGTCTCCAGCTCTGGATCCAGCAGAATCTGTCGCGCCCGCAGGATTTTGAAGGAATCCTCCAGCCGGTGGGCGACTTGGGCCATGGCCGTAAATCCCATCATCCCGGCACTGCCCTTAATCGAGTGGGCAGCCCGCAGGGCGATGTCCATCTGCTGCGGTTTATTTTCAGCAGTTTCCAGGCCCAAGAGAACCTGCTCCATCTGCTCAAAATATTCGCCTGATTCCTCTAGAAAATTGAGCCGAACCTGTTGGTCTGTATCCATGATGCTTGTCTCGGGCGGGGAGAAGGGGAAGGGAGGCTCGGACGGGAGGGTTCTGGGAGGGTTCGGGCTGGGAGAGCCGAGACGGTGGGGTTAGAAGGGGAGGTCGAGGCTTTCGACGGAGCCTTCGGCTGAGCTAAAATCTGGAGTTGAAAGCAAGGCAGGGGCTGGCGGAACTCGGGGGCGATCGCCCCCTCATCATCCACCTTAAACTTCTCTACGGAAGTCTGGAGTGCTTGAGCAATCTCGGCTGTGGCCTGAATCGACTGGGCCATTTTGCCCGAGGACTCGGAGCGTTGCTCGGACTCTTCCGTGGCCTGTTTCACCAGTTGGGTCACTGCGGCAGAAGATTCGGTTTGATAGGCCGTGGAAGCGGAAATCTTTTGCATCAGCTCGTTGATTTGCTCGGATTTCAACAGCACTTCGGCCAAGCGCCGTTTCGTGCCTTCCACCAGGTTGGTACTGTTGACCACCTGGGCAGTACCCGTTTCGATTGATTCGACCACCTCTTGGGTCTCGGTCTGGATGCTGGCGACAATTTGAGCAATTTCCTGGGTTGCGGAAGAAGACTGTTCCGCCAAAGACCCCACCTGTTCCGCAACTGCCGTGAAGCCTTGACCCATCTCTCCGGCGCGGGCGGCTTCTACGCTGGCGTTGACCGCCAGTAGGTTAGTTTTGAGCGCGATTTCATCAATCAGGCTGACGGCTTGGGAAATCTTTTGGGCCGATTCGCCCAGCCGCTTGATTTTTTGGCGGTCTCGCCGACGGTGGCGCGCAGGCCAAGGATACTTTCCACGGTTTTGTCCATGGATTCGGTGCCGGATTGGACGGTGATGTAGGTGTCCTTGGTTAGACGCGAGGCTTGGCTGGCGTTGGTGGCCACTTCCTGAATCGACTCAGAAATATCTTCGACGGCCTCCATCGTGTCTCGCAGGGAACGAGCTTCGGCGATCGCCTGCTGTGCCAAGGCACGAATCTCGCCCTCGTTGACCTGGAGGGAACTGGTCACCTCTCCCGTGGCAGACTTCACCTGAATCGTCGTTAACCGTAGGTTTTCGATAATGGCGTTGAACAAGTCTGCAATGATGCCCACGTCTCCTTCAGTGAGCTTGGCCCGCACCCGCAGGTCACCGTCAGCTGCATCGCTGATGTCCTCCATCAACACGTTGATGTCTGCTTCGAGCTCCTCTCGTAGACTTTGCTGCTCGGTGGCCGCCTGTTGCTGCTGCGTTAGCAGACTTTGGATCTGGCTGAGCAAGGTGTTGAACACTTGGCCCAGGGTTTGGGTTTCGACGGTGCCCTGGAGATCGGCACGGATGTCGAGGTTGCCAGCGGTGGCTGCTTCTGCGGTAGTCGTGAGGGAGCGCAGCGGCGAGGCGAGCTGGTTGGCCAGCAGCAGCAGTACAGCCGCTGCTGCCAAGCTCAAGATCGCAGTGGTGCTCGCGAACACTTTGACCAGCTCGTTGCCCGCGGATTCGACCTCGGCGATGTCTACGGAGGCGATCGCCACCCAGTCTGTCCCCGGAATCGTCGTCAAACTGTATTTTTGCTGCCAATATCCGCCAACGCGGTCAAAATTTCCTCACCTTGGGTGGACTCCAAGCGGTTGATGGCCAAAGCGGCAACGTTAGTGGTCTGCTGAATCGTGGACTGAAGCACCGTGGGAGATTGAGACGCCTTGCGGAGTTCACCCTGTAGCGCCAGGGCTAAGCCTGCAATTTGAGAGCCGCCGATCACCTTACCCTTTTCAGAGGACGCGCCAGTGGGTTCGATTAAGTTAAACGGAATTCCCGTGCGGGCATCCACAATTTGAATCGCCTGGGACGCACCGACGGCACTAGATGCGATCGAGGATTGGATCCGGTTGTCCATTGATGTTGTCGGCATTAGTATCTTAATCACGGCTCGCAGCTCTCCCTTGTCGTTTTTAACCGCTTGAGAGAAAGAAACACCGGTTCGGTTCGTGGCACGATCGATCTCCGGAGAGCCGATGTGCTTGCCACTGGCTGTGCTCGTCGCGGTACGCCACCAGCGTTCATCTTGTTGGGCAAAGTCAGGGGGGGCGCTACTGTAGGCAACGTTAAACCCGTTATTCTCCGTAATCACGATGTCACCCGTGTCTTCCACCTGGGCAACATTGACCAAAAACTCAGTGATTTCTGGGTCTGGACTCAATAGCTTGTTCTGGGCAAAGGTGTTTTCCAGTTCACTAATTTCTTTACTGGCAAGCCCTTTAGCTATGGCAACTGCCGTGCCCTCCACCACCACGCGTTCTACGTCAGGATTGATCCCAATCAAACTCGATACCTGAAAGCTACGCTGGATAAAATCTTCCGCAGCATTGGCCGCTAGGAGGGATTTTTCTTGGAGGATATTGAGTGCTTCGCCCTGAGCTCGCTGTTTCTCCGCCTGAAAGCCCAACACCCCAGCGACCAGCAGCGGCACCAGCGTAGTCGGCATGAGTGTCAGCAGTAGCCGACGACTCAGAGTGTTGCCCCGTTTTGGCGCAAAGACTTGGCTCTTGAGTAGGGTGCCCTGCAGCTCTGCAACGGACAGTTTCGCTCCTGGTTCTGCTGCGATTTTTGCTTTTGCCTCCCACTCTGAGCCTGGCTCGGGAAAGGGCTGTTCTAGAGACAAAGAGTCCTGGGCTTGGGGCTTGAAGGAGAGGGACTCTTGCTCAAGACTGGAGGGGAGAGCGGGGTTTTGGGAGGCCATGACGGTGTTAGGAGATAGACGGACGTGAAGGAGATGGCAAGGAAAAGAGAGGGTAGGGGCGGGAGATTGCGGTTTGAAACTGCGGTTTGAAACTGCGGTTTGAAACTGCGGTTCTAAAATTTGTGTTGAAGAGGACGCTTGCGATCGGCCTAGGACGCAACTAAGCCAGGGGCGTTGAGGATTGCATCCACACTCAGGATCCTCAGCGTTTCTTCTCCCTGACTGATCTGGCCTTGGACAAAGGGCTTCAGCTCTGGAGAAACCTCGTGATCTGGGTATGCGATCGCCGCCGAGTCAACACGCAAGGTTCCACGAATCTGGCTGACGACAAGGCCCAGCAGCAGGGAGGTATCGCTGGCGTTCTGCAGGGCAAGCGATTGGATGATGATCACCTCGTGGCGTCGCGATCCGCCGGAGCTTGATGAAGCCATGGATGAAGCCAATTGCCGCTGCGGTACCGATAACGTCAACAGCTGAGCCAAATCCACAGCCCAGAAAATTTTGCCCTTGGCGCTCATCAATCCCAGCGTCGCAGGCGGCATATTGGGAATCGGCGTAACGCTGGAGACTGGAATCTGAATCGCCTCGACCACTCGCTCCAGGGAAATAGCCGCTTGGAGCGTCGCCCCCAGCTGAAACCGGAGCAGCAGCTCGCCGCTCTGTTGGGTCGGCTCAAACAGATCGGGTAAAAGCTTCCGGAGCCGTTCTAGGGGGGTGATGATCTGGGATCGCTGGGTCTGGGATCGCTGGGTCTGGGATTGTTGAGGTGTGGGCGGAAGAATCGACATCAGGGGTAAGGACTAAAACGAGCGATCGAAGGACAGTCTGCCTACGGCGTGACCGAGACTACAGTGTGACCGAGACTACAGTGTGACCGAGACTACAGCGTGACCGAGACTACAGCGTGACCGAGATGGAATTGACGACATTGACCAATTCCTGTTCACTGCAGGGTTTGACGACATAGGCCGCTACACCCTGGCGCATGGCCCAGTTCTTGTCCATCCTGCGATCTTTGGTCGTGCAGGCAATCACGGGAATGCTCGCGGTTTCGGGCATGCGCTTGAGCTCGCGACAGAGTTCTAGACCGGTCAGCTCAGGCATGACCAAATCCGTCACGACAATGTCGGGGCGTTGCACTTTGATCTTTTCAAGGGCAGCAGCACCACTGTCTGCGGTGGTGACCTGATAGCCTGCTCGCTCCAGATAGTTTGAAATCAGCTGGAGCTGGGATTGCATATCATCCACAATTAAAATGGTCTTACTCACGATGTCTCCTGAAATCCTATAGGGTAAAAATGAATCTCGAGTCCCACAATCTGAGTCCCATAATCTGAGTCTCACACTCTGAGTCTCACACTCTGAGTCCCACACTCTGAGTCTCACACTCTGAGTCTCACACTCTGAGTCACAATCGAAAGCTAGGGCCTCACGCTAGCATCAGGGCCTCATGGGTCATTACCTCGCAGGAGATGTAACGAGGTAGGTATCTACGATCGCCAACAAATCCTCCCGAGAAAATGGCTTGGTGAGATAGTCGGTCGCCCCAGCCGCCTGGGCTTTGGCCCGATCCAACATGCCCGTGTTGCCGCTCACCATAATGATGGGGATTTGCTTAAAAATGGCGCTGCGTCTGAGAATCTGGCACAGGCGATTGCCGTTGATTCCAGGCATTGAAACATCCATTAAAATCAAGTCCGGCTTCATGCCAAACAGGGCAGTCAACGACTCCATCGGATTTTCGACGGTGATCACCTCGAAGTTTTTCGCTCCCAAATAGTGCTCGATCGTCTCCAACATCGCCGGACTGTCATCAATACAAACAATTTTGTGTTGCTTGGAGAAGTGCGATCCAGACCCAGGGGAAGTTGGCGTTCCTGCCAAAATCTCGCTGGCCGACGCCTGGGCTCCGCTGGCGCGCGGGGGAATGGGCGGGAGATAGTTGTAGGGTGTCGGTGGGCTTTGCAGCAAGAGTACCCGATGGGCAAGATAGGGATACAGCAACTGCGCGACCCGCAAATCATCCTGCTTGAGAAAAATTGACAGCCTGCGAATACTTGCGCCCTGCATCAGCTTAACCAACATAGACAGGATGTCCTTAGACAACATGCCGTTGGGAACAGGTTGCATCAGCAGGGTCAAATTTTGGCAATAGGGCTGCTGATAAGGAGACGTAATCAGCGGGCGAAGCATCTGCCAAGATTGCATCCGCTGCTCGAGCTCATCGACGACTTGGCTCAGCTCTAGAACATTTTCGGCTTGGCTATGGATACCTTGAGTGGATTCACTCAGACTCCAGTTGTAAGTGCCACTCATGAGCCAGAGCATCGATTCCAAGGCATCCTTTGAGAGCCTCAGGATGAGCTCAGAAAGCTGCTGCTCGCCGAGTACTCCCCTGGAAAACAGCCAGTCGGCCACCTTGGAAAGCCAGCCGGAGCGGCTGACATCTGGCAAAGAGCCAAGCCGCTCTAGGTCTGTTTGAGAAATACTGCGGACGGCTTGCACCGCCGAGTCGTTGCCTAATTTGAGGAGGTGATATTCCAGGGTCTCAAGAGACTGCGCCGAGTGTACAGCGTACTGGAGCCGCCCCTGAATGAGGGCGACATTCCAGGTAATGCCATTGCTGACAACTTGGAGATGTCCGGTGTTAAAGGGTTTTGCCAGATCTCGGCAAGTTGCTATGGGATTAAACGTATTACTCACATCTTGCCCCCTATTTTGCTGATGAGCGGAGCAACCCAATCCTGCACCAATGAATATATTTGGGGTCACTGGGCTTAGATTTCCCATCGAGGGGGAGGAAGTAACAGGGGGAAGTCACTCTGACGGATCTGTTGGATCTAGGCTGGAAACGGGTCAAAATCTCCGGGATCTGAATCTGGAACACTGGGGAACTAATGGGGGTCGGCGCGCATCTATGGCTCTAGAGGGCGGAGCCGTTCACGGATCTTTGCCGGGTCTTTTACACGGGCAATTCCACCAGCCGCTGAACTCAGCAGGGCCAATTATGCAGAGCCGAAAATTACCTCCTATGGCTAGACATTCTGCTCAGACTACTCAATCCGCCCAGAAGCCTAAATCCAGGCCACAGCAGCGCTCTGTTTGTGGGACAAGGCTGGGCGTAACGCTTGACCAGAGACTGGATGCGGCTACCCGAGATCTGGATCAGACCCTGAACCCGAAAGAAGCACACCCTCGAGTGAACCCACCCGCTAGCCTCGGTCATCACCCCGACCTATCTGATTTAGAGAACGATGTGGTTTCTGTGGCCAAGGGCGGCCCAGGGCGGCGCAGAAGCGAGACCTCTCACCAGGCAATTTTGCAGGCGGCGGCGGCCCTGCTTTTGGAGCTAGGGTATGTAGGGATGAGTATTGAGGCGATCGCCCGCCGAGCCGGTGTCGGGAAGCAGACGATTTATCGCTGGTGGCCTTCGAAGGCGGAAGTGGTCCTCGAAGTTTATGGAGAACTGGTTTCCCAGTCCTCAGCTGAGCCAGATACGGGCTCTGTGCAGCGTGACCTGGTTGCTTGGATTGATCAAATGGCGACGCTGCTGACGGCGTCGGCGTCGGCCCAGGCACTGGCTGGCATCATGGCCGAGGCCCAAGTCGATCCGGTGCTGGCTCAAAAGTTTAGGGATCAAATCATTACTGGCCGTCGCCGTGTTGTCTGCGACATTCTGCAGCGCGGCATCCAGCGGGGTGAGCTACGCGATGATCTCAATTTGGCACTGGCCGCAGATTTAATCTACGGCCCCATTTGGTATCGGCTGCTGTTATCAGGGGACGTGCCCAACCGTCAATTCGCGGAACAGTTGGTGGATCAGCTGCTGTTGGGGTTACAGGCGTTTGATGAAGAGGGCTAGCGGATTGTCTTTGGGGCTAGACTCGCGGGCCAGAAGACAACTCACTAGAATTTGCTACGAAAGTCAGGCGGGGGGCATTCACCTGACAAACCCTTTGATGCAAGTCCTGTCGTTCAGAGTCTCAATCTGATTTCGACAGCGAATTTATCCGGAAATTTTTCCCGGAATGATTCGTATCAGAGGGTTACAGCCCTTGCTGAGGGTTATCAGGTTATTTTTTGAGAAAAGCATATTTAATTTCAAGAAACTTCCTTCGGTAGATTCCCTGCTCCCCTGAGGGGCCAGCATCGACATCTGCCGGGGCGATCCGCCTTGAGTTATAAACGCCGCGCCCCGGCTAGTCTGGGTAGCCCCAGCCAACGCACCTGACCTATTTTTTCTTCTCGCAGGCAATGCCATCATTATCCCCATCTAGCCGGTGGGGGTCGCTGCCGACAGACTTAAAGTTCTTGGCCTTGATGTCTTTGCAGTCGAGATCCCCGGCTTCACTAAATTTGGGAATACAGGTGCCCGTGTAGTTGGGGTCGCAGTTTACAGCAGCTTGGGCCGGTGCAATGGCAAGAATCGGGGCGATTGGCTTCGCCAAGCTCCAAAGGATCGCGCCCACGAGCCATGCGGCAGATAAAAAGACTTTCATCCTCAGGTCTCCTGAAATCAATGGAATGGAATTGGCTTCCTTTCCTCCACAGACTGAGCCGGGGCATTTCCTGAATTTTGTCCACTTTTTAAGAGGATTTTTGAGGAGGACTCTTCTCACAACCTGCGTTGCGTGGATCGAAACCGCTGGATACAGGTTTCGATATCCTGGGTGATCGCCCTCTCCGCTTTACTTCGAATCCATCCAATTTGCACCAGCACTGATGTCCACTTTGAGCGGAATGCTCAGGTTTACGGCCTGTTCCATCGTCTGCTGAATTTTGGGTCGTAGCTCCTCCCATTCCTCAGGAGGAAGCTCAAACACCAGTTCGTCATGCACCTGAAGTAACAGCCGAGCTTCGTAAGGCTGCAGTTGCTCCGCGAGCTGAACCATGGCAATTTTGATGATGTCTGCGCTGGAGCCCTGAATCGGGGCGTTGGCTGCGGCTCGCAGGATACCCGCATCGATGTTCCGAAGCTTCACCTGGCTGAGGTCTACTGTACTGGGATCCTGACCTCGAAAAGCTTGTAGGCTATCGCTTTGAAATTCAACGTAGCGGCGGCGACCCAAAATCGTTGTGACATAGCCCTGGGCGATCGCCTCTTGTTCCATGCGCTGGAGATAGCCGAAAACCTTGGGGTAGCGATCGCGATACCGATCCAAAAACAACTTTGCCTGACCATAGCCCACCCCAGTTTCCCGCGCAAATCGATGTGCCCCCATGCCGTAGATCACCCCGAAATTAATCACTTTGCCCAGGTGACGTTCTTCGCTGCTGATGGTCGTTTTATCTAAGAGCAATTTGGCAGTTAAGGCATGGACATCCTCACCCTGACGATAGGCTTCCAGCAAAATTTCCTCTTGACTCAAGTGGGCCAAAATCCGCAGTTCCATCTGGGAATAGTCCGCCGCCGCCAAAACCCAGCCGTCTTTGGGAATAAATGCCTTGCGAATTTGTTTACTAAAGGCGGTGCGAATGGGGATATTTTGTAAATTTGGATGGGAAGAGGATAGCCGTCCGGTAGCAGTGACGGCCTGGTTGAAGTCAGTGTGAACGCGGCCCGTTTCTTTTCGTACGAGCTTTGGCAATTTATCGACGTAGGTCGATTTGAGCTTGGCAAGGGTGCGATGTTCAATAATGCAGTCAATAATCGGATGGTCACCCTGGAGTTTTTCGAGGACGGCAGCGTTGGTGGAATAGCCAGTTTGTGTTTTGCTGGCTTTTCGGGTGTCAAGACCGAGTTTGTCAAAAACAGCGTGCTCAGCTGTTTGGGCGAAGCTAAGTTAAAGTTTTCTCCAGCGTATTTGTAGGCTTTCGCCTCGATGGTTTCAAGGTCTCGATCGAGGCTTTTGGCAAACTCTTTCAGATAGCCGACATCGATGCGAATACCCCGGTCTTCCATCTCGGCGAGAACCGGTTCGAGGGGTTGCTCAACCTTGAGCAACAAGCTGCTCAACTCGGGGAATTGCTCGAGTTCGGCCCGCAGTTTGGCGACCAAACAAAAAGTCGCATAGACATCCATGCCACAATACGTAGCAATAGTAGAAACGTCGAGGTCGGCAATGGTTTGGCCCTTGCCAATACCTAGTTGATCGTATTGCTGGGAGGCAAAACCAAGGTGGCGCTGGGCGATGTTTTCAAGTTTGTGACTGTCATCGGGGTTGAGCAGATAACTGGCTAGCATGGTATCAAAGATGACGCCTGCTAGTTGGATGCCTTGGTGCTTGAAAATGAGGCGATCGAACTTGGCATTTTGCAGCACTTTAGGATAATCGCTGCTTTCAAGAATGGGTCGCAGGGCGTCTAGGGTTGGCTTCAGTTCCAAATTAACGCTACCGAGGATGGCATGGCCCAGGGGAATATAGGCGACATCTGCTGGACAGTTGCCCCAGCAGCAGCCAATCCCCACGAGAGCAGCATCGCGCGGATCCAGGGCGGTGGTCTCGGTGTCCCAGGCGACTGGGTTGGCGGCATCGGTAAAGCATTTGAGCCGTTCTACCAATGCGCTCAGCTTGTCTGAACTGTCGATGATTTCGGGCCTGAGGTTGACCGTGGTGCGTTGGTCGAGGGCGGTTTGCGTTTCTTCGGGAGAAAAAAAGTCCAGCTCTGGATCAATGCGATCGCCGAGGTCGTTGGCCGGAGGCTTGGGGGGAATGCGCTCGGTATCTTCCAGGCTCAGCGGTTCACCCCCGAAGGTTGTTTGGAATTTTTGCAACTGATTTTTGAAGGCGTGCAGTTCTAGCTTTTCGAGCAGGGGCAGGACGCGATCGGGATCAAATCCCTTCAGTTTGCAGTCTTCCCAATCGGCTTCCACCGCAACTTCGGTTTCGATCCGCGCCAGCCAGCGCGAGTGAAATGCCATTTCCCGGTCGGCTTCGAGTTTTTTGCGTACGGCGGGTTTGATGTCGCCGCTGGCTTGGTCGATCGCCGCGTAAATCGCCTCCAACGTCGGATATTCGCTCAGCAGCGTCACGGCCGTTTTTTGGCCAATGCCCCTGACTCCCGGTATATTGTCCGAAGTGTCGCCGCACAGCGCCTTAAAGTCCACCACCTGTTCCGGTGGAATGCCCATTTTCTCGACCACATCCTGGGCGTGGTATTCCTTGACGCGACTGCCGCTGCGGCCAAAGGAGCTACTGCTGTAGAGAATGCTGATCTGCTTTTCGGCGTCGATGAGTTGGAAGAGATCGCGATCGCCACTCAAAATCTTCACCCGATACCCCGCCGCACTGCCCTTTTGGGCCAAGGTACCCAGCACGTCATCGGCCTCATAACCCGGCACGACAAAAATGGGCATCTCCATTGCCCGCATCAGCTCAGTCAGGTTATTCACATCCGGTGCAAAGTCCTCAGGTGCTGCCGCCCGGTTTGCCTTATAAGTGGCATCCTTCTCGTGGCGAAAGGTGGGGCCGCCCAAGTCAAAGGCCAGAGCCACCGCATCGGGTTTTTCCTGGATAACGGTTTCGAGCAGCGACTTGGTAAAGCCAAAGGCAACGCTGGTGGGGATGCCAGTGGAGGTGCGCAAGCCGCCGTCGCGACCATTGGCGAAGGCATAGTAGGCGCGGAAGGCCAAGGAGTGGCCGTCGATCAGCAGCAGGGTGGGGGAGTTCGTCGGGTTTGCCATGCTTTTTATTTTGCCATGGCTTTTCTTGAGCCCGGTTATTTTCCCGCTATTGACCCGTATCTTGCCCGTTATTGACCCGTATTTTGCCGGTTATTTGGCCCCAGATTGCGACGCGACTTCCGGTCAGCCGTGCCCTCCCCGAAAGAATACGCAACCCCAGCGGGCGCTGCACAGCTACTGGTGGCGACGGGAACTCTAAGTCAAACGTCATAGAGAAGAGTCATAGAGGCGGCAAGCAAAGGGCTACCGGGAATCTAGGAGTTGGTTCTAAAAGGAGCGAGAGGGGCGATCCTTTGGGGCTTAGTGAGGCCAATTCCCACCACTAGCTCAGTACCTGCATGTACTAAATCTTACTCAATTGTGAAGTGCATAAATCCTTGACAGGAAAGCCTTTGAAATAATGACTTTTAACTACTTTCGGAGATATAAAAGTCAGGTAAAAACACTGAGATTTTGTGGCGATATCCGTGATGCCTTAGTTAGTATTTACACATAAGGTTAAGCGCACTGCTCGCAAGCCTCCGAGAGGCCGCCTAATCAGGCGAACCGTCCCATCCGTCAGCCACTGTGCATCTCCTTCACTGCAGTAGGAGTCAGTCGGCATCTTCTCATCCAAAAAAAACTTTCTACTTGCTCAGAGGTTTCACGCAATGGCTCTCACAAATCTTCTCAAGGGTTCTTTGGTTGCAGCGGGTTTGGTCATCTGCGCCGCACCTGCCCAAGCTGCCGGTTTCTCCCAGTTCACCTTCAGCACCGCCGCCACCGGCACTGCGAACCCCAAGGGAGACATCATGCTTCAGTCGGTGACCAAGTCTAACGGTACCCACCTGAACAGCTTCAACTTGGTGACCGGCGCGCTGATTCAGGCGAACACCGCCACTACCGGCACCCAGCAAGGCCCTGGCAGCACCGACCATGGCGACGATGCCAGCGGCACGGCTGTTGAGCTGCCCAACGAAGCTCAGATTGTGGCTTCCCTGGGGAACTTGAACCTCAACAACATCATCGACACCGAAGACAGCCGGGGCAAGTCCATTTTCGATGTTGTCTTTGATAAGCCGGTCAACTCCTTCTTCTTCTGGGAGCGCGGCATGAACAGCGACCTGCATGTGGAAGCGCTGGATTCCTTGGGTAACGTGATTGCGGGCACAGCCTTCGAAATCACCCGTGACCTGTGGCAATCTGCGGGCTACAAAATCGACACCACCGAAATTGGCGGTGCTCAAAATGTGGGCTCCTACGGTTTGAAGTTTGGCCAGAATGTGGCTGGCTTGCGTCTCTCCAGCTTCGGTGCAGCAGACAATGGCCCTGACTACAAAGTCGTTGCGGCCAAGACGCCTGAGGCGTCTTCCATGGCGGCTTTGGGGTTGATCGCAGGTTCGTTGGTGCTGGCGAAGCGTCGTCAGGCGGCCAAGGCCTAAGTCGTGGTGTGGGTCGTTTAGCCTGCATTGGGTTGAGGCCGAACTGGCCCTGGTCTGCTAAGGTAGGCCATCGCTCCACAAGCAGCGTCTCAGTCTGAAGTTTGGGGCAACTCAAGCTTCTCAGATACGGAAGATACGAACAAGAGGGTTATCGGGGAATTGGCCAATGTCGATACCGTTCCTTTGCATCTGACACGGGGCTGGGTGACTGGGAACTATTCTGGGAAATACGCTAGGACGATCGCCCAACAAATCGCTAGCATGGAGATCGTTGGCATAGAAAATGCTCAAGAAAGCCATGAACCCGTCTGAATGCTCTCGTCTGCATCCTTGAGGATCGCTTTTTGTCATGCCCAAATCTCCCACAGTGAAGTCTTTCAACCTATCTCAATCCTCCTCTGACAGCGTTTCTGAAACGAGTCGCCAGGGGTCGGTGGGGCTGATGATGAATCTTGCACCTGCCCAGGTGTGGCGCGGTGCGGGGGTGTTGGCCCAGTCGGGCGATCGCCTGGCGGCCCTTGGCACCCGGCCTTTGGTGATTGGGGGCGACTGGCTGAGCCAAGCTCCGCCGGATCGCACACTCAAATCGTTCAAGCGCGACCTAGACACAGCACTCGCAGACTTAGCAGATCATCGCATCAGCTATTGCCCCGATTGCAGCGAAGATTCCCTCGAGCGGCTGCGTCAGGCCGTCGCGAAGCACCAGGCGGATTTTATCTTGGGTGTGGGCGGCGGTAAGGCGCTGGATACAGCCAAGCTGATTGCGTTTCAGTCTGATTTGCCTATCGTCACCGTACCCACGTCGGCGGCAACCTGTGCGGCCTGGACGGCGTTATCGAATGTCTACTCTGACCAGGGTGCCTTTTTGTACGATGTGCCGCTGTCCCGCTGTCCAGATCTGCTGATTTTGGACTATGACATTATCCAGACGGCTCCCCAGCGAACGCTCGTGGCCGGGATTGGCGATGCGTTAGCCAAGTGGTATGAGGCCTCCGTCAGCAGTGGTGCTTCGACGCAAACCCTGGTGATTGCGGCAGTGCAGCAGGCACGGGTGCTGCGGGATATTTTGTTCCAAAAGTCGGTGGCGGCCCTAGCAGAGCCAGGAGGTGAGGCTTGGCGAGAGGTTGTGGATGCATCTGTTTTGCTGGCCGGTGTGATCGGCGGTCTAGGCGGTGCCCAATGTCGGACAGTGGCGGCCCATGCGGTGCACAATGGCTTAACCCACCTCCCGGCTTGTCATGACAGACTCCATGGGGAGAAGGTCGCCTACGGAATTCTGGTGCAGTTGCGCCTCGAAGAAATTGTCCAGGGGAGCCAACTCGCGGCGACGGCCCGGCAGCAGCTGCTGACGTTTTATGGGGAATTGGGACTGCCGCGATCGCTCGAAGATCTGGGCCTTGCCCAGGCGACCCTTGCGGATCTGCGCCGGGCTGCTCAGTTGGCTTGTCAACCCAAATCCGATATTCACCATTTGCCCTTTGCCGTTGTCCCCGAGCAGCTTGTTGCTGCGATGGTCTCGACGACGGTGGCCATGACTTCCCAGGTTTCTCCAGGAACCGCCGCCAAGTCTGCTGGAAACGATAGCTAAGCGTGAGGTCATCACCAGTCTTCCATCGGCATTCTGTACGGTATTGCATAGGATTTAGCGATCGCCACCATGGTTCAAACCCCAACTAGAGCAATCACACCAGTGACCCTAGATGCGTTTTTGCAATTGCCAGAAACGAGCCCTGCTCGTGAATATTGCGATGGAGCAATTCTTCAAAAACCGATGCCAAATTCTTGCCACTCCCGCTTGCAGGGGGAAGCTCTGTGCTGCCGTCAACGAAGTGACAGAGCCCATGCAACTTGCCTATGGATTTCCCGAGTTGCGCTGCACATTTGGGGGGAGATCGTTGGTTCCTGACATCGCAGTCTTGCGCTGGGCTCAAATTCAGTTCAACGATGAGGGCGAGCCCCTCGATGATGTTTCAGTAGCTCCTTGTTGGGCGATCGAGATTTTGTCGCCTCAGCAGAGTTCCAATCGTGTGACCGATAATCTTTTGCATTGCCTGAGCCACGGGTCGGAATTGGGCTGGCTTTTGGATCCAGGCGATCGCTCTATTCTTTCCTTTTTGCCGGGTCAGCAACCGCGTCTTGATCGGGGCTCAGCAGGCTTGCCTGTACCAGACGGATTGGCACTGCACTTGAGCGCAGAACAGGTTTTTGGCTGGCTCAAAATGGCTTAGAGATGAGAGTAGTGGGCTAGAATGGGGGTGGCTGATGTCTCAATTGCGCAAGCTCTGCACCCATGGCTTATTCGCTCCAAGATAAGTATATTAATTTACTTACCGATTTTGGCTTTAAGCGGGTCTTTGGCACGGAGCCGAATAAGCGATTGCTGATGGATTTTTTGAATACGCTGTTGCCCCCAGAACGTCAGATTGAAGGCCTGACATTTAAGAATAATGAGAATGTTGGCAGCACCCCGGTCGATCGCAAGGCAATCTTTGATATCTACTGCCAGGGCGTCAATGGAGACCGCTTTATTGTCGAAATTCAAAAGGCGAAGCAAAACTTCTTTAAGGATCGAAGTGTTTTCTATTCTACTTTTCCGATCCAAGAACAAGCCTTAAAAGGTGAGTGGAACTATAAGCTAGCCCCGGTCTATGCGATAGGCATCTTAGATTTTGTCTTCGATGAGGATAAGGATTCCCCTGATATTGTTCATACAGTCGAACTAAAGGATCAACACTGTCAGGTTTTCTATGACAAGCTCAAGTTTATTTATATTGAGCTGCCGAAGTTTCGCAAAACATTGGATCAGCTCAGCTCCCATTTTGATAAGTGGATATTTGTGTTGAAGAATTTAGCGGATTTGAGCGATCCTCCGCCCCAACCCCTACAAGAAGGGATTTTTAACGAATTGTTTGAAGTTGCAAAAATCGCCAACTTCAGACCTGAAGAGCAAGATTTCTATCAAAACAGCCTGAAGTATTACCGCGATTGGCATAGTATTGTCGATACTTCTAGGGAAGAAGGCAGACAGGAGGGCTTGGAAGAAGGACTGCTGCTGGGGCAGCGATCGCTCCTATTGCGATTGTTGACCCGTCAGCTAGGAGATATTCCGCAAGCAACGCAGGAACAGCTCGCTCAGCTATCGGCAGAGGAGCTGGACGCGTTAAGCGACGCGATGTTGAATTTTGAGACCCCCCAGGATTTGACACATTGGATTGCAGAATCCAGGTAGGACGCGTTGCCTCGGGGAGCGCCCATCACCGCCGCAACGCCTCCCATGTCGCAGGCCCAACGACTCCATCTGGCTCCAAACCCAGCTTCTCCTGGGCCGCCTTCACCGCCTCCAGCGTCATTGGCCCAAAGTCGCCATCAATTTCGCCATCAAATACCCCCCGGCGCTGCAAAAGCTGCTGCAGCCGAGCGACCGCGTCGCCCTCAGCCCCTTCGCGCAGGATGGGGAATGGATCTGCTTCGACCTCCGCCGTCGGTGCGGGCTTTGGGGCTGGGCTAGGTGTAGGCTTTGGAGTCGGGGCAGGCTGAGGCACTGCAACCACCGGCTGAGGGGGAGCCGGGGGCGTAACCCTCCCCGACGGCGGCAACAGCTTATCCCAAGTGCTCGCCGTCACCCGACCCGTCATCGACAGACCCGCTGCTGTCTGAAACCGTCCCACCGCCTGACTCGTTTCCTCCGAATACACCCCAGTGACCAGGCCGTCATAAAATCCCAATAGCTTCAGCACCCCTTGCAGCTCTGCCACCGATGCATCCTGGCTACCAACTTCCAGATCTGGGCGCACCAAGGATTGGGCCTGAACCGGAGCCATAATCCCGCTGAAGATCAGCACCACCGCCGCCAAACCCGAAGCTGCGGGTTGAGCGATCCTTTGGAGCTGGGCGGAGCCCATCGCGCCCTTCCGAGAACGTCTCGTGGGGTCAGATTGAGAAACGGAGCGCGAGATCAGCCACATGGCATCTGTCCTTTAAGGGTGTCGAGTCCAGGGTATCGAGTAAGGTGGTAGCAGGGCAAATCCGGTCGCTCAATGACCTGGCCGAGCCATCCTGCGCGCATTTTACCAGTTGTCTGCTGTATGTCTACGTCTCCCACTGGCCTGGGTTCTGAGCATCCAGATTCTGAGCATCCAGATTCTGAGCATCCAGATTCTGATCTCTCCCTGGCTCCATCGGCACTGGCCCTCCCTGGTCTGGCGGCCCAACTCACAGAGCCGACGTCGATCGCCTTGGCCCAGGCCATCCAGTTTGAGGCGATCGCCACTCCCCTGCGCCCCGAACCCATTCCGACCGCTTATTCCAGCGCTCATGCTAGCCAAGCTCTGAAGGATCGCACCGAAGCCCCGCCGTTGCTGCTCATCCACGGCTTCGATAGCTCGCAGTTTGAATTTCGTCGGCTGCTGCCGCTGTTGGCCGGGGGCGCGGGAGGGGCGCGGGAGGTTTGGCTGATGGATTTGTTGGGGTTTGGCTTTAGCGATCGCCCCACCGATATTCCCCTCAATCCCGACACGATCAAAACCCACCTCCATGCCTTCTGGCAGCAAAAAATTGGCCGTCCGGTGGTTTTGGTCGGCGCGTCCATGGGCGGCGCGGCGGCGATCGATTTTGCGCTTAGCTATCCGAATCAAGTCGATCGCCTGGTGCTGCTCGACAGTGCGGGCTATCAAAACGGGCCGGTGATCGGCAAGTTTCTGTTTTCACCGGTGGATCAATGGGCCGTCGAGTTTTTGCGGCGGCCTGATGTGCGGCGCAAGATTAGTTTGAATGCCTATTTTGCTGGCGATCGCCTCGTGACGCCCGATGCGGAACTCTGCGCTCGTTTGCATTTAGAAATGCCAGGTTGGGACCGGGCACTGAGGGCATTTACGAAGAGCGGTGGCTATCCAAAATTGCGATCGCGTCTCCCCCAGCTCCGCTCCGAAACGCTGCTGATTTGGGGAAGGCAAGACAAGATTTTGGGCACAAAGGATGCGGTGCCATTTTCGCGGGCGATTCCGCATTGTCAACTGGTGTGGATAGAAGATTGTGGCCATGTGCCCCATTTGGAAAAGCCAGAGCTTGTCGTGGGGGCGATCGCTGCCTATCTCTCGCCCAAAACACGCCTGACCTAAACGTATGCTTAATCACAAAATGCAGAAACCATGCTAAATGGCTAGTTCAGATGTCCACGAATTAGTGCTCGAAATTCTCGAATGGTTTTCAATCGACTGCCAGTTTGTATCTGCTAGGTAAAGGTGATTAATCGGCTAGGCGGCATCCAATTGGGTAAAATCGAACTACTCGAAACTGGAGTGTACTGGCCTTTCTGTAAGACATCGATCGCCAGATTCCCTCGATCATAGCGCCAGATTTCTGGTACATCGATTGTCAAATAAGCGTCTAATTTTGTTTTAGAGGTTAGGTCGATCTCAATGGCTAGGTCAGGGGGAGGATCGACGCTTAAGTCGATCGCCAGCTTTCCCTGCATCTGCTTGCAACTTTGAATGTAGAAACAGCAATCTGATTCAACACCTGCTTGTTGTTTGAGCTTTTTGAGGGTGGTGGAACCGATCGCGATGCAGCCGAGGCCCAGTTCTTCTAGCAGGATTTTGACTAAATCACCGAGGCTTTCTTTGTTGATCCCATGCTCTGGCAACGGGGCCATAATCTCTAGAACCTCGTCGAAATAGGCAATTCGCGTATTGCGATCGTCTCCCAATTCCCGCAAGATTGCCTCAAACCGTGACCAATCTACGCGTCTCAAAATGACCCGCTCACCGGGTTCGATCGCGATTTGTTCAAAGCGGATGGCTACCATGGGGTGTTTGTTGTAACAAGATTGCACCGACTCAAGGGATTTGGCCCGTGCGCTAGAGCACGCGAGGTGCGGGTGTTGGCGGAACATTGGCAGTCGCCGGAGCAGATTGAGGCGGTACCGAAAGAGATTTGTTAGCGCGCCGTCCTCCTGAAGCCGTTTGGGTTCTGAACAATCTAAACTGAAGGGAATCTAAACTGAAAGTGAAGTTGATTGGGGCGAGGGAGATGCGTTCAGCCCTGGGGAACATTCTGCGTCAAGCCGAAGCGCTATCTCGCGATGATGCGTTGAGGCTGGTGAAGCATTTTGAATGGCTGGCCAATCGCCCCAGTCCTCAAAATTTTGTGGGCTCTCATTTGGAGGATGTCCGCGCTTTTCGGAATGAGATCCTGGCGATCGCCCAGGCACATGGGGTGGGTAATGTGCGGATTTTTGGGTCGATGGCTCGGGGTGAGGCTCGGGTAGATAGTGATGTGGATTTTTTGGTGGATGTTTGTGGCCAGACGAAGCTTTGGTTCCCAGTGGAGCTGACGCGGGAGTTGTCGGCGTTGTTGGGGCGGCGGGTGGATGTGGTGATGGTGCAGCAACTGTAGGAGTCGATTCGGAATCAAGTTTTACAGCAGGCAGTGGTCTTGGGCGTTGCTGATTTATAAGATGTTTTCCGTAGGGACGAACCGCCGTTCATCCGGCTTTTGCTCCCTGGCCTAAGGCTCGAAGGGCAGCTCGGCAAAGTGGTCTTGGAGGCGTTTGTGGATGAAGCGGTAGCCGCCGCCGACGCGCTGGAGCAGGAGGCGATCGGTGCAGTGATTCAGGAAGCGGGCATAGTTCCAAGGGATTTGGCCGGTGCGCCAGAGGACGAGGCGTAGAGCGAGGTGCTGGATGCAGGCTAGGCCGCCGGTTGTGAGGATGAGCCAGGGAATTAGGCAGAATTGGATGCTATAAATAAAACCTTCGGCTAGGACGACATTATTGATCCGTTGGGCAATGAAGGGCTCGAGAATGAAGTTGAGAAGGAGAGCGATCGCGATCACTTCTCCCGTAAACAGCAGTGCATAGTTCCGAGCTTGTAGGATTCCCTGGTTGGGCTGAACCCGTATTGCAATGTCTTGACTCAGCGCGGAAACCAGCCCGACCTGCAGACTATGAATCGATCCACAAATCAGCGCGGAAACTAGCCTCTCAATCGGACTTATCGTCGGGTTCCCAATCGGCTCTAAAATCGCCCCTGAAATCAGCGCTAAAACCAGCCAGCCACCCAGTCCCAAAATTAGCGATTTTGTCAATTCTAAGAAAAAATCTTTTCGACCGAAGCGCGAAAAGGATGTATCGAAGATTTTGAAAGCCTCAACCTTATGCCGCCCGACACTTGCCCCGAAACCCACCCCGAAGAAAATCAGCCCCCAAAACAGCCCGCTACCCAGCCCCCAGATCAGCCTCCAACCCAGCCCCCAACGCAGCCCCCACATCATTCCGGCGCTCATCTCGGCACTCACTCCTAAACTCAGCCCGAAAATTAGCCCGTAAATTAGCCCGACACTTGTCCCGAAAGTCAGCCCGACAATCAGCCGGTAAGCCCATTTCTGCCATGCCGTAGCGAGCAGAGTGGGCTGTATCTGCTCAATTAAAAACTTATCCTTCGAGTCTGACTTAAGTTGTCTTGCCAACTGAATTAGCCATGCTCGTGTTTGTTGCGTTGAGGGCTATGGGTGTTCACCGTAGGCTGTTTTGCTCAACGATCGCCCTAGCATCTTCACGGCATACGCCTCCAGCAGCAACGATCGCCGCGCCGCCTCCGTTTGTGCCTGCTGCCACTGCGCCCCAAAGGCTTCGTCATACGCCAACACCGCCATACTCAGGTACAACGGCACCCGCAACATTTCTTGCAATGCCCCATCCCGGGTCACCGCCGCGCCCAACTCTGGCTTGCCGACATCGCGCAAATATTCCTCCACCTGGGTATCGCTCAACGGCCGTAAACACACTGCCCCATTCAGTCCCAAATCTGTCTTGTAGTGCCCACATGCTTCAGGCCGACTGCACACCACCAGCGCGTCTGGGCATTCTCCCGAACCCAGCCACTCATTCAGCCGCTGCACACAAATCCCGCCTCTTCCTTTGTCTAAGGCCTCGGGCAAGAGCGGCTTTTGCTCAGCGATCTGCCAATCATCCCCGCTTGAAGGCTTCATCTCATCCCACCCATTGCGCAAGGACAGCTGTTGCTCGGTGACCTGCCAATCCTCCTCGCTTGAAAGCTCTAGCTCATTCCATCCATCGATCAAGGGCAACAGTTTTTGTTTTGCCAGCCATGCTTTTCCCAGCTTTGGCCTGACACCGTATTTTTCCTGGAGCTGCTGCACCAGCCAATCCGAAAACGGCTCGCGACCATTCCAAGTCAACAAATTAAACAGCACCGGTATTGGAGTCTTGGCTGATCTTTCTGCCCGCGTTAGCAGCGTCTCGGTCAAATCCAGCAGCGTTGTGGTTTTTCCTGCGCCTGGCTGCCCTAAAATCCAGAGCTTGCTGCCGATCGCCTCATCATCAAAAACATCAACAATCGTCTCGCCCCGGCCCAGAGGCCGTGCTGGGCGATCGCCCACCTTAATCTCCATATCCCAGGGACGCCGCACCCGATCGGCTTGGAACGCCTTGGGCAAATTAATCAAAATATTGTGGTGGAGGGATTGGGCAAGGCTATCGCGCACCTCTGCTCGCACGGCCTTCAACAAAATCTTCTCGTTACGGGAGCGGGCGATCGCAGAAGTGTTATGGGGGTGGTCGTACTGGTGATCCTTTGAAGACGGCTCCAAATTTTGATCCGACGGATGATTTAGCATCTGCTTACCCGAAAGAATGCACCTTAATTCAGCCTAATTTTAGGTGCTTCCGTCGGCTTCAGATATTACCCGAAGAGGTACTTCATACAGGTTTGATCGCAGCAATCCTACAGTTGATTTATTTAACGTTCGGTCTAAAACCTTAGCTCAGCAACACCCAGAGATTACCAAGCTCCGAAGCATCGCGCCCGTGCTAGATTGGGCAGGATCTCCGATCGCGCCCCTCCCCATGACACGTTGGTTCAACACCGCCGGTCCCTGCAAAGTCGACATCCACTACATGCTGCCCACGGGCGATCGGCTGCCCAGCTTGACGCGCCTCATTGCCCAGCAGAGTTATTTCGTCATTCACGCCCCCCGCCAAACGGGCAAAACCACCGCCATTCAGGCATTGGCAACGACTGCGAGAAAACTGGGTGAAGGCAATTATTCAACCCATGCTGTCGGGGCAGGAACTGGGTAACGTGCCGAATGATGATATTCAGTTTGTGCTCGACTTAGGATTGTGTCGCATGGATCTCTTGGGTGGTATTGCGATCGCTAATCCCATCTATCGCGAAGTCTTATCCAGAGCTCTGACTGTCACGCAAGCGGTCGGACGGTAACGGTCGTGCGAGGCTAGAATGAAGTCATAACCCAAGCCCAGCAACATTCAGAGATCACTCCGATGATTGCCGTCCCCCACCACATCAGCCCCAACGAATATCTCGCCCTAGAGCAGCAAAGCCCCACCCGCCACGAATACCGGCAGGGCCTGGTCTATGCCATGGCCGGCGGCAGCGATAATCACGATCGCATCGCCTTTAATCTCCTGAGCCTCATCGATCGCCACTTGGGCAACTCCGATTGCCGGTTCCACTCGGGCAATGTCAAGGTCAATTATGCAGACAATTTCTACTACTATCCCGACGCCTTCGTCACCTGTGACCCAAGAGACCGCCTCGATCGCCAGATTAAACGCTACCCCAAACTCATTGTCGAAGTGCTGTCACCGAGTACTCAAGCCTTTGATTGCGGTGAGAAATTTGAGGATTGCAAACAGCTTGATTCCTTGCTCGAATATGTCTCGAATATGTTTTGATCTCACAATCGGAGCCCCGCGTCGAATGCCGCCGCCGTAATGCTGATGGGGGTTGGTGTCAAAACCTCAGCCCTCCGTCTCCGCCATTCCCGGTAGCCAGTCCCCGATGATTTGGGCGATCGAATAAGGACAAACCCCTGGAAAAGTCGCAAACTCCAATCCCGTTTGCCGCGACGCCTCCCGACGAGCCCGCTCGTACTCCTTCTCCAAAATTTGCTCCGGATACCCCCTCAAACTCGGACTATCTTCAAGCTTACGGCGAATTTGCGATCGACCATCATTGATCGAATCAAGCCAGCTATCCGAGCGGCGCTGCGACTGGAATTCCCACTTCAACAAATGCAGCAAAACCCGCTCCATCTGAGAACCCACCGCACTGCGATCGCTCTTACCCAAATCTTCTACCTCCTCAATCAAATGTTCCCAATCCACCTCTCCCCAACGTTGCTCCCGCAGAAGACGCGCCGTGTGATGGGCCCAGGCTGTTAGATCATTCTCGTAGATTGTTAACATGGCTTTACCCTACGCACTACTGACCATGTTCGCACAAGACAAGGTTTCTGCAAGCCAGTAGAGCTAGCGCTACTCTTCTGGCCTCCGAGCCACCAGCGAAGCCGAAGCTTGATCCGTTGGCATCAGGAAAATTTCGCTGATATTGACATGGGCCGGACGGGTAATCGCAAATAGAATTGCATCAGCAACATCATCCGGCGTGAGTGGCGTCATACCTTGATAAACGGCATTGGCCTGCACATCATCGCCGCGAAACCGCACGTTGCTAAACTCCGTTTCCACCAGTCCCGGCTCAATGTTGGTGACCCGCACCGGCGTGCCGAGCAAATCAATCTTGAGGCCTTCTGAGATCGCTTTGACCGCTGCCTTGGTGGCGCAATAGACACTGCCGCCGCCATAGGTCTGGCGTCCGGCGATCGACCCCAAATTCACCACATGCCCTCGCCCCCGCGCCACCATACCCGGAACGATGGCCCGTGTCACGTAGAGCAATCCTTTGACGTTGGTGTCGATCATTTCCTCCCAATCTTCTTGGGGGGCTTCTTGTTGTTTGGCGATGCCCCGGCTGAGTCCGGCGTTGTTGATCAAGATGTCGATCGCCTGCCACTGGCTCGGTAATTTCTCTAGCGATCGTGTCACGGCCTCAGGATCGCGGACGTCCAGGGGCAGCAGCAGCGTTGCGATCGCGCGAGTCTCCGCCTGTTGTTGAAGCGCTTCGACTAGGGCTTGCAATTTTTCCTCGCGCCGGGCCACTAGGATCAGTCGAGCCCCTGCCGCTGCCAAAATCGAGCGCAGGAGGCACCAATGCCGCTGCTGGCACCGGTAATTAAAACGGTTTTTCCTGCAACTGTTGAGGACGCGATCGACGAGGGCGCGATAGATGAGGTCATGGGTTGAGCTTCATTCCGATGGGAGCATTCCTATCCTATCGCGTCACTCAATCGTTAATGAATCATGGATTCTGCGACACGAACCGGTTCCAATACCGTTTGGGTTTGCAAACGTGCCTCTTCGGCTAAGTAATCAGCGAGTTGCGCTTCAATCTCATCGCGAACGATATGGCGATATTCCATGAAATGCTCAATCTGGGCACAGACGGCCAAATAGCTACTTACACCGCCTGGGTTGTGACGCAGCATTTGCACCAAGTTACGCCAGAATTGCCAGCGAGTTTTGCGCCAGACTCCCTGACGCCAGCAAATCGTCAACAAAGCGCGAAGGGTTACCCAGGTGATGGGATTGCGATCATCCTTCTCTCGACCCTTGTCCGGGTAAGTTGCCTCGCCTAACATTCGGTAGTGACGATAGGCGCGATCGAGAAACTTTTCCGGGTCATAGAGTTGCCAGAAGGCATCAATATACTCGTGGGCGATGTCTTCGAGTGGGCGCGTTGGGACAAAGTTCATCAACGTAGTTTGGTTGATATTGGCAGATTTGCTGCGCAGCCGACCCTCTCGGGTCAAACGATGAGAGAGGGCTGTGTCGGGCAGTGCTTGCAACATACTAAACAGAGCAGTGGGAATGGACGTCTGTTCGACAAACTTGACAATGCGATCGCCCGCTCCCTTCTCCTCACCATCAAAACCGATGATAAACCCTGCCATTACCCGTAGTCCAGTTCGCGTGATGCGTAACACGGCATCGCTGAGCGAATCGCGAGTATTTTGATGTTTTTGTGTGAGGGTTAAACTGGCTTCATCGGGGGTTTCGATGCCCAGAAAAACAGCGCCAAAATTGCAGGCCACCATCTGCTCCATCAACTCTTGATCCTGGGCCAAATCGACGGAAGCTTCGGTTGCAAAGGAGAAGGGATATCGATGTTCCACCATCCAGGGCAACAGTTCTGTGAGGAAGAGTTTCACGTTGCGCTTGTTGCCGATGAAATTGTCATCAACCATAAAAATACTGCGTCGCCAACCCAATTCGTAGAGGCGATCGAGTTCAGCCAGGAGTTGTCCAGGGCTTTTGGTACGAGGTTTGCGACCGTAGAGGACAATGATGTCGCAAAATTCGCACTGAAAAGGGCATCCGCGTGAAAATTGCACAGACATCTCAGCGTAGGCGTCAAAATCTAATAGCTCAAAGCGAGGAATCGGCGTAAAGCTAACATCCGGTTTTTCTCCATGGGAGCGGAAGGTTCCGGAGGGCTGCCCTTGGGCGATCGCCGCGACAAACAGCGGCAGCGTAATCTCGCCTTCATCCAAAATCAAGTAATCGGCCCCTGCACCTGCCGCCTCATCCGGTAACGCTGTGGGATAGGGGCCACCAACGGCAACGCGCTTTTGGCGGTGCTTGGCTTCGCCAATTTGATCGAGCAGATCTTCTTTTTGGACAATCATGGCTGATAGAATGACCAAATCTGCCCAGGCCCATTCTGCTTCCGTGACGTCACGCACATTGCGATCGACTAATTTGAAATTCCAAGCTTGGGGCAAGATTGCGGCGACGGTGATCAAACCCAGAGGGGGAAGCATGGCCTTGCGATCGAGCAGGGCCAGGGTTTTCTCAAAGGACAAAGACTTTTGGGGAAGCGGGGATAGAGCAGTAGAACGTTCATGCTAGCCTCATTCGGATATGATTGAAGGCTGCTATCGTTAGCATGCCGTGTTCTAACCGATACCTGTCCAAGTGTTAACAATTGGCGAGAGTAAAAGTTCTGAGCCAAGAGGGGGAAAGCTAGAGCTAGAGAGGAATAGAGGGGGTCGAGAATGTTATCTGAACTGGTCGAGCTGTTTGCGAAGG
>JAAUOP010000200.1 GCA_012034805.1 Synechococcales cyanobacterium CRU_2_2
GGTAGAAGCGGTACTTGAAAGCTTTTTGAGTCATGCTCACATTTTAGCATTTAATCTGTGAGTTGATGCAAAGATATTGTAGAGCCGTCCTATAAGGACGGGGTTTCCACCCACATTTTCCGATGAGTAGCAAGGCACAACGGGCGATCGTCCGCATTGGGGGATTGGAGGTTGAGGGCTATCAGTTGCCCGACGGTTCCTACGCGATGAGCCAGACACAAGCGGCAGACGCCGTGGGTTTGAAGGTTCAAAACGCCTCAGATTTCTTGCGGTCAAAAACGCTAAAAGCCTTGATGGGAGAAGGCTATACGCCTCAGATTGTCGAGATTGAAGCAGAGGAACAGGCAAGAGGGGGAAGCCGAATCAATTCGCTTCCGCTGGAAGTGGTCGCTGTCTACTGGCAATGGCAGTCCCATCGAGGCAACAAACAAGCCTTCAAGCTTTGTGCAGCCTTCACCCTTGAGGGGCTCATCAGGCGCTTCGATGCTGCATTCGGTCGGACTCGTTCTGAAGCAGAATACGAAGCCGAACTGTCGGCCATGCAAGTTCTACTGGGCTCCCAGGACAAAGAACTAGAGATGGCATTAGCCGTCAACGACGACAAAGCCAGAGAAAATCGGGAACTGTGGGCATACCTTCAGGAGCAGGGCTTACCAGGCCCTTACCAGTTGCCTGAGGAGGGCGAGCGCAATGACTGAGCAGCTAGATCGAATTGAGGCAGCGATCGCGGCTCTCACCTCGGAGGTCTCAGCCCTCCGGCAAGGGCAAGAGTCGCTTCAGCAGGGTCAAGACGCGCTCCGGCAAGAGCTGAAGCAAGACATAGCGGATCTCAAGGGTGACATTGCCCGCATGGATAGGCGGATTGACCGTATCGATCGCCAGCTCGATGGGGAGGTCACCCAAATCACCTCGATGGTTCTCAACCTGGGCGATCAAGTTCAGCGGAGCGAGAACGCGATGGAGGACTTCAAGCGAGAGCTCCGCACCTTTGTTGTCGATATGCAGCATCTACGTCGATCTCCGGTAAGGCGACGGGCAAACGGTAAATCATTTCTCAAGCTGCTCTCCCTTGCCGACTCCTGCATATTCTCCGTGGCAAAAGTTAAAGCAGCGCCGGAATTGTTTAGCGGCCTGTCTCAGGTGGAAACGCTAGAGCTATTATTGCGTCCAGGAAGGTGCCCTCAGGGTGTCTTGATTGAGAATCTGGCCGTTTAGAGATGGCAAAACCGGATCCCCCTCCGAAATCGCCGTTGGGCGGTGGCTTCAGGATATCTAGTTTTTTGCCACCGGCCTCACGCGGTCAGTGTCTTGCCGTGGGTAATCCACCGCTTGATCTGCCACTGAGAATAAGTTCTCTTCCTTGAATACCGTGGCACTCCCTCAGCCTTCCCCCATCTATACAGTGTCCGTTCGCTGACGGGGCCAGGCAATCCCAGTTGCTTCCCCACAAGTTGGCGCGCTTGCTCTGCTGGCAGCTCGCCAGCGGGTAGATCAGTGGCGACCTCAAATCCGTCCGCGTTGAGGATCGAGTTTGCGGTTTTAACGATCGCGACACGAGTGAGCCCGCGCTGTCGGGCGATCTTGGAGATCACCCACAGCAAAAACGCCTCTCGCTTTGTTAGATTTTTTTCTTGGTCCTGCGATGCCCGCGAGCTTACGGTATCTCGCCCATGTGGCGCTCGATGCACCACTAAGGCCAAGGCGATCGCGCACCTCGGCTGACCAGTACTCCCGTAGATTGTTGTCTAGATCAAATATTGATTTCAAAACCCGCCTCCCTCAGTCGGTCAAGATCCTCTTCCGAGACTTCGCCCGCACCAGCCCTCCTGACTAGTTCTAGCTCGGCACGTCTTAACAAACTGGCAGTCGAAGGATCCTCGTGCCACTGTTCTATCTTCTGCCTTAACAGCGTTGATTGAGGCAACCCTTTAGCGATCGCAATTATTAGCGAGTCCCTGTCGGCCATGTCCGAAATCGTGACCGAGATTTGTCTTCCCACCTTATTTTTTTCCTTCGGAACCTCCATCCCAGAGTAGTTCGTTGCATCGCCCACGTAAATAACCCTTAAATCGCTGTTGTATCCCAGTACTTTAACCGTTATTCTAGGGAAAGAAGCGAAAAGGTTTAACCATGGCAAAGAAAGCAGAGCTACTTAATGGGTGGGTGGCCACCTTGTCCGACTTGGGGGTTTCAGTCCCCCCAGATGCTCTCGAAGCTTATTTTAAGAGTCACAAGATTGGCCCGACTGGGGTCAACGAAGAGGTGCTGTTGAACCACGCTGAAGCTATTCGGTTGCATGCCGCAACTACGTTGGCGACGACGGAAGGCAGCCCTGCGATGAGCGCTGGGGGACTGATTGACTCGATCGAAGAGCAGTCTGTCCAGGTTCGGGCCTTGAGTGAGGGTTTGAAGCCGTGGGTTGAGCAACGAGCGGTGCAAGACGCGGGGACACTCGCAGCCGTCTTGACCTCCTACGGGCCGCTGGTGATGGACTTGGTTCAAAAGCGTCTTGCGGCTGACCCGTTTGGGGCGCAGCTCGCCAACTTTCGCGGTCAACTCGCGGAACAGCTTGCCGGAAGCTCTGTTCATGGCCCGTCTCTCCCGGCACCTTCGGAGGGATGAGCGCTGGATGAAAATCGCTCTGGTTGCAATGGTCGCCACGTTTACACTATTTTTGCGGCAGGAGAGAATAACGACAATGTCACTGATAACGGAAGAGGAATTAACTCCAGTCAACCCAGGCGGTATTGATTGGTTTAGCGCGATGTCGGCGGTAGTCGGCGAGCTTGATGGCCTAAAAGGGCAGGTCGCGGCATTGCACGCAGCACCAAAAGCGCCGACTCGCGCCCTATCAACAACTGGCAGTGGTGGGGTAGAGGTCGCGCTTTACGGGATGCTTGGAACCGTCTTGATGGCTGGCGTATTTATTGGGTTCCAAGTGCTTAACCGCCCCGACATTGCGGCGATCGAACGTTCGTCGGCGATGATGGCCGAGGCTCAGATGGCGACTGTCGAAGCGCTTAGCAAAAGGCAAGTGTCCAGCGTCACATGCGTCTTGGCATTGCAGTGCCCAGACGTTCCAGCCGAGCCTGTCCAGGCTGCAGCCGCCACAGCCACTGACCCCGCGCAATCAGTGAGTGAGTTTTATCGCAACACTCCGGCCATCCCCCATAGGGATTGGCAAGTAGCGATCACTAACGTTGCCCGTTGGCGATCGCAGTACTCGGACGATGAGATTGCGGCATTTGTGGCACAAGCGTCTCGGGAGCAGCTTGGTGCCGACCCTCAGGCCTATCAAATAACACTTACCGCCTTTGCAGGAGCTCAGAATCAGTGATCAATTTTTTTGACGTGCAGATTCAGCCCCCTGACCGCTCATCGGCGATGAATATCAATGGATTGGGGCAAGATTACCACACTGACACAACTCGAGGAGACTGGGGGGTTCAGGGGCTGGAGACAACTCAGCACCTGCCCCAAAAGATAAGCCAGCCCGTCGCCCTGGAATCGTTCCGTCGGCTGGGTGCTGCAAAAACGGCTCTAGCCTTGGCTACCGACGTCGCTAAAAACAATCAGCAAGTTCGCGCTATCTATGCCCAGCTGCAGCAAATACAGTTGAAGGACAAGGCTGACGTGCTTAAGGTGTCGCAGCAGATCACAAAGGCTCAGGGTGACTACGCAGTAGGCGTCCAGCACTATCAGTATCAAACTCAAGCCGTCAAAGAGTATGTGGCCGGTCATCAGCGACTAATCACCAATACCGTTTCTTTGGTCTAGGGGCCTACTTCTGTGTCAGTACTAAAAGAACGGATTGAGATGAGCGAAAAGGAAGCCAAGCTGTGGCTAAATGCCTCAGTCGCTATTGGTATGGTCGCGGCTGGCCAAGTCGCGGGTGCCTATCCCTCTGTTCGGCCAATTGTGATTTTGCTGTATTTAGCCGCGATCGCCTATATCGCGACACCAGCAGCAAAGGCGTGCGCCGAAAACGCTCGTAATAGCTATCGCGCAACCGGTAAAGTCACGCCATGGTTGCCTCTACTGATCCCGATAGGGCTGTCTTTGTTCTTGTTTGCCGTTGGCCTATTTGTTGGCCAAGTTGGAGGGAGCGATGGTTAATGCGCAGTTTTTGCAAGATCTCCAGTCTGACGATCGCATCCACGCGATCCAAGAGCTGGGCCAGCCAGTCGTGCAGGCAAACCAAGTGGGCCGGGCTACGGCTGGCATTGCTGTAGTTGCGGCGATCGCTGGGTGCGTCTTTGCCCAGTCGCTGCCTCGACCCCTTACAACGATGCTGCTACTTTGTGGTGTTGGGGCACCACTTGCTCAGCTTGCAAGATTGAGGGACTTAGATCGCAATCGAGCGATCGCCGCTATAGACGCAACAAACGAGGCTGCCATGGCGTCGCTTGGCGAGCGGCTGCAGGCGACCCAGGGGCTTGAGCGGACGATGCAGATTGCCGAAAATTATCGAAAGCTTGCCTTAGTGGTGGCGAGGCAACCCAAGGTGCTCCAAAAAGGACTGGTGGAGGAGTTCGGACTGACTCATCTACTAGGCAGCCGGGTGGAACCTCCGCAGACTCTCCCTCCAATCGCATCGATGCCTTCCGCGCCTACCCACAACGTTGCCACGCAAGACGGTATCCGCAATATTGGCGAGGATGGGGCGGGGATGCCAACCTTCCTAGAGGAGCAGGATCGGCAACGTGCGATCGCCGACCCATGGCCCCACGCGCCTGAGCGAAATCTTGCCAGAGAGATTGCCTCACTCTCCCCGGCTGACTTGGTCAACTTGTTGATTGTGGCGAAACCTGGATCGGGTAAGTCAATGTTTTTGTCGGATTTGCAAGATGAGGCGATCGCCAATGGTCGTCAGGTCTTAACTATTGATGGGAAGGCTTGCCAAAGTCTTGACAAGTCGAGCCTCAAATACATCCGATGCAACAGGCCTGAGCGGGTCTTTGACGCCTTACCCGCGATTCGGGGCCTAATAGTCGAAATGTACGCACGGCAAGACCGAGATGAAAAAGGGGCAGGAATCACCCTGATTGTCGACGAGTGGAACTCGCTGCTGGAAGTCGCCAGCATTTTTGACCAGCAACAAAAGGCGGATGCAATCAAAGGGGAGAAGCCGATATCTCTCAAGGACGAGTTGATGAGCTGCCTGAAGTTGATTGTCTTGCAGGGGCGATCGGAAGGGATCCAAGTTGTAATAACTTCCCACTCGCCCAACGTTGAGGACATTGGTCTCAACACGGGGAACCAAACAGCGTTCTCCTCCATGGCCCTCTCGCGCAATGGGAATCACGAAAGCATCCAGTCGATGCTCAACAAAAAAGGAGTTTTGAGCGATGGAAACAAGGCAAAACTTGGCAATCAATTCGCTGTGCTCTCGGCCTACGCTGAGAGGGTGCCCCTGGTTTTGACAACTCTGCACCCGACCGGATTTTATCGGTTGCCTGCGATGCAGGTCGAGGACTTGATGAACGATGTTGGCGTCTCGGATATGAGTTCGCCATCGGTCGATCGCGCCACTGCCGCCGCTCGCTTAATGTCCTTGAGGGATTGGCTCAAGGACAACCAAGACGCATCCTTGGTTTTGATTGCCCAGCAGTGGATGACTATATCTAACTGCTCGACATCTGAGGCGGCGGAGCAGGTCGGTATCCTGGCGCAATTATGCTCAGTGTCCGATGAGAACTTTGAAAAGACGGTCGAAATGTTTTTAGCGAGGGAGGAGGGCTAATGTTTGATTATGGCCAAGACATAAACCCGTTCGCCCTCCCACCGGCCACCGACCCGGAACCGGTAGCTAGGTCGCGAACCCAGCAAGTTGGTTGGGAGTATTTCGCCCCACAGCTTGGCACGATGGGCGAGATGTTAGAGGCGATCGCCGAGGCAAAAAAAAAGGTCGAAGCAGCAGCCGAGCAAGCAATGGCCTGCTACATCGAGCGGCGACAAATCGCAGATGAAGCAAGGGCCGCAGCTGAGATTATGGACTCGGAAATACTGGAAGCGTGCCCTCAAGCCTCATCTGAGCTTGGCCGGTACCGCGCCGATTCCGAGGCGGCGATACACCAAGGTGTGAAGTCAATTCTTGAAGGGAATGCAGAATTCAGGCTTTGAATATGAAATTTAGATCTGAGCTGGAATTGCAAAGGAACCTAGCACAAGCTCTTCGCGCGAAGGGGTTTGATGTTGTGCGAGAGGTGTCAGCGTCAAATGGTCGAGCAGATATAATCACAAATTTCCACCTAATCGAATGCAAGCTTGTGCTGACAAGAGAGTCTTTACTACAGGCTCTGGGACAATTGCGCGTGTACGCATTGGATTGGCCAAACAGGACGCAGGTGATAGCGGGTTGTGGCTCCGTCAACGACGAGAGATACAGGGCAACCTACCAAGACTGCCTAAGGCTTGGCGTTCAGATTTGGAAATATTGACTTCCGCGTTTGCGCACTCGATTTCTGTGCCAATATGGGCTTCGTGGTTCAAGTGCAATAGCCGCGATAAGCCATCCCCTGGCCTGGGGGAGCCAAAAGCTTACCTCGTGGGCGTTTGGCGGGCCTGACAATCTGATTCGTAATCGAGCGGTCGTGCGTTCAAATCGCATCACCGGCTTAAAATTTGAAAGACCACACGACAGCTGGAAACCGCGATGTTTCCATGACACACCATGAGCAGTAGCTTCGGCCATCTCTTTC
>JAAUOP010000201.1 GCA_012034805.1 Synechococcales cyanobacterium CRU_2_2
GCTCAACAGCAGCTCGAAGCTGAGAGGGCTGCCTTCCATCTTGTTGGCACTCCAGGTCGTCCTCTTACATCATCGAGCCCAGATGCCCAGACGAGACCTGGGCAAGTTTTGAATTTACAATTGCTGGCAACGACTAACCCGGCTGGACGACCAGCAACGCCACAGCATAGGCCGCAATGCCTTCCTCGCGCCCGGTGGGGCCAAGTTTTTCGTTGGTAGTGGCTTTGACGCCCACTTGCTCGTCGGCAACGCCGAGCACCTGGGCCAGTTTCGATCGTATCTCACCCATATAGGGTTTAAGCTTAGGCCGCTCCGCGACGATCACCGAATCGATGTTGCTAACCACCCAGCCTTTGTCTTGGATCAGCTGGTTCACTGCGGCCAAGAGCTTGAGACTATCAGCTCCTTTCCATTGGTCGTCTGTGGGCGGAAAGTAGTGGCCAATGTCGCCGAGGCTGAGGGCTCCAAGCATCGCATCCATGATCGCGTGGGTGAGCACGTCAGCGTCGCTGTGGCCCACGAGGCCAAGGGGGTGGCTGAGCTTAACGCCGCCGAGGATAAGATCGCGATCGGGGCCGAGGCGATGGATGTCGTAGCCGTTACCAATGCGCAGTTGGGGCATGAGAGATGCTGTTAGGCGATAGCGAGGGGTTGACAGTCATGTTGAACGATATTTTAGGGGATGGCTGGCTGGGCAGGATTCCCGAGTTTAGTCGGGCGTCGAGATGGGGACCGGGGTGGAACGATCGCCCTCTCCTCCAGGCTGTCTCGCTTGGGCCGTGGTTTGAAAGAGCGCGATCGCCAAATCCCGCACAATGGCTTCATCCTCGAAGCGATCGCCCAGCCGCCGCTGCACCGCCTCCACACATAATTGCATCAACTCCGCCGCCGCTTCTACCTGCTGTTCCAACGGCTGTTTCAAGGTGTGAGATTCTGGTGGTTGTGTTCCTAGAGAGCGCTCTGCGCGGCTCCGTTGTTGCATTTCCTCCGAAAAAGCGGCGGCAATATCTCGCGCAGGCAAGGCAAAAATACCAATCCCTAAAAACGCCAAAATCGCGCTGAGAAACTTGCCCAGGATCGTAATCGGATAGACATCACCATAGCCCACTGTCGTCAGCGTAATCACCCCCCACCACATCGCTGCCGGAATGCTCGAAAACTCCTCGGGTTGGGCCTCTCGCTCAATGAAGTACATCAAACTTGACGCAATTACTAGCAGGGTCATCACCACAAACAGTGTCGTCAACAACTCATCGCGTTTGTCCCGCAGCACGCGAAAGAAAATTTGCGTGGACTCCGAATAGCGCGTCAGCTTCAGCAGTCGCAGCAGCCGGAAAAATGGGCCGACCATTTCAGCCCAATCCGGCGGCATCAAATTCAGCGCACAGAATGGCAAAATCGCCGCCAAATCCACCAACGCAAAACTTGTGATCAGGTAGCGCCACCGTCCGCGCAACGGGTCTGAATAGCTGGGATTTTCGACACAGCACCATAGCCGCAGCCCATATTCGAGGGTAAACAAACCTACTATGACAATCTCAATCCAGCGAAAGCCGCTGGCGTAGGGTTGGCCCAGCTCATCAAAGCTTTCGAGGATTAAAGCCGCAACGTCGATCGCAACTAGGCCCGGAACCAGGTAGTCATCCACCAACGTCATCGGATCCGTGGGATCCGATGTATTGAGTATTTGATAGAGACGCTGGCGCAACGAGGGCATGGAGGATTTCTGGGGAGGCTTGCGACGCGATCGCATCCTAACGCGACAAACGACGCAACGCCGCATTCACTTCGTCGAGATCAAACTGCTCTGGCTCTAATGGTTCTTCCAACCATTCCAGGCGTTCTTCATACTCAGGATGCTGGGGATCCGCCATAATTTCGATGAGCTCCTGGTAGCCCCAGACACCTCCACAGTCTTCGGGCGGGCAAGCTCGTTTTCCCTTGATGCAAACGGGATAGGTTTGCGCCGGATCTACAGGCAGAATCTTTTCTAGCAAAATCTCGTGCTCCCAGCCATCCCCAAAGTCGTAGGTATAGCGAAACTTAGATTTCTCGCCTGTCACCACCCGATTCAGCGTCATTCGAGTTTCATCTTTGGTATCCTCAAGGCCAAAGTCTGGGTCGATTCTGCCGTATTCGATGCCGCCAATGCTAAAGGCATGGAGATGGCAGTCCCACCAGCCCATTGCCCCTTGGATGACCTCGTGAAGGACGTCGAGGGAGGTGTTTGATTTGACCAAAACCCTACGCCACAGAGGTGGGCGAAGGCCAAGGAGGGTGATTTTGAGCTGATAGATTCCGTTGGTTTTACGGGCAGCCATGGTTTTGCCGGGGGGAATTAAAGCTGGGAACTCACAGAAATTTTACTCCGTCGCCCGCGCCTCGGGGGTATCCAGTTCTGCCCGTTGACTTGTTTGCCACTGGGCGTACAAATCAGGCCGCATGCGCTGGGTTTTTTCGACTTGTTTTTGGTGACGCCATTGGGCGATCGCCCCATGGTTCCCCGACCTCAACACCTCTGGCACCGCCATGCCTCGAAACTCCGCCGGACGCGTGTATTGTGGATAATCCAACAGCGGCGTCTCAAAACTTTCCAGCTTCAGCGACTCTGGCTTGGCCACCGTCCCAGGCCGCAGCCGCACTACACCATTGAGCAGCGTCAGCGCCGGAATTTCACCGCAGGTCAGCACAAAATCACCCAAGGACACCTCCCGCGTCACCAGCGTCAGCACCCGCTCATCCACCCCTTCGTAATGACCACAAATCAGCACCAACTGGTCATAGTTTTGGGCAAAATCCTCAAACATGCGCTGGTGCATCGGCTCCCCCTGGGGCGTCATCATCAGCACCGATCGCCGGGGCAAGACCGGCAAACTCTCCACCGCCGCAAAAATCGGCTCCGGCTTCAGTAGCATCCCCACCCCGCCACCGTAGGGAATGTCATCGACCTTGTGGTGCTTGTCCGTCGTGAAGTCGCGCGGATTGGTCAGCTGCACTTCGGCGATGCCGTTGGCCAAGGCACGGCCCAGCAAACTGCACTTGAGCGGTGCTTCGAAGAATTCGGGAAAAAGCGTGATGATGTCAAATCGCACAATCTGGGTTCAGGCAAGAGGGCTTTGGTTCCGGCCAGCGGTCTTGGGTTCAGGCTAGCGGTTTCATCTTGACAGAATTCTCGACAGAATCGGAGTCCAGAATTTTTTGCAAGTCAGCCCAATCCTCAAGCGATCGTTAAGCCGAAGACAATACGCATCGGGTTTTCTGTGTCAAAATAACGAATAAACCTCGGAGATTTCGGCTCGCGCTCCTATGGCGCACTTCTATCTGCACCCTCCTCACCGAATATCCCTGCGCCGCACCCCTCCTCATTCGGTCACGTGGATGAGGGGGTCGGTGCCGCAAGCCATGGCTGCCTTGATCGACACTCGAGGGAGAGGCTAGATTACCATGCTGCTGACGGACGACCTGTTTCTACAATATCTGAGATGTTACCGTCGAGCCTTCCTGGAGGTGTATGGCGACCCAGAGCAGCGCGAAGCCCCCGGCGACTACCTCAACAAAATCATCTCCGACAGCAGCTTCCACCGCAAACAGGTTTTGCAAGACTACACCCACGTCCGCCCCGAATACGATCGAGACGACCTCCGAGCCGGAGCCGCCGCGACAGAAGCACTCATGGCCCAGGGCGTCGATTGCATCTACAAGGGCATTTTGTTGAGCCCCGGCGCGGGCGGCCTGACCCTAGATGCCAATCTGGAATACGCGGCTCGGCCAGACCTGCTAGTTCGACAGATCGGTTGCTCCAAATGGGGCGACTGGGAATACGAGCCAGCTCAGATCAAACTGGGGCGTCGTCCAAAGTTGGAATACCAACTGATTGCAACGTTCAACGTCTGGGTGCTCTCGGATGTGCAAGGGAACATGCCCGAGGCAACTTGGTTGCTGTTGCGCGATCGCGAACCCTTCGATGTACTCTGGGAAGAACGCATTGACCAAATGCTAGAGTTGCTCGAGGCCTGTGGACAGATGCTGAGCCAACCTTTGGAGCCAGAGGTCTTCATTGCTCGCAATCGCTGCGGTCTTTGCGACTGGCAAAATTTTTGTCACGGCATTGCCACCCAAACCCAGCACCTTTCCCTCCTGCCTGGCGTGACGCCCAAGCGCTATGCCTATCTCCAAGAGCTAGGCATCACCAGCCTAGAAACTCTGCGTCAAACCAAGCCCAAAAGCCTCGAAAATCTGCCGGGGTTTGGACCAGATGTCTCGCAAAAAATGGTTGATCAGGCCCAAGCCACTTGGAGCGATCGCGCCCTACGATCCCGCGTCGTCCCGATGCCCCCGGTGATGCGATCGCCCGTTGAACTTTACTTTGATATCGAGGCCGAGCCCGATCTTGGCATCGCTTTTCTGCTGGGGGTTCTGGTCGTGGATCATCGACTCGGGACGGAGGTGTTTCATGCCTTTGTGGCGGAGCAACCGGATCAAGAGCAATGTTGTTGGGAGGCATTTTTTCAGTTTGTTTGGGAAGTGCATGGCGATGCGCCGATCTACCATTTTGCAGTTATGAAACGGATACGATGCGGCGGTTAGGACGGCTCTACGGTACGGATATGGTGCAGATCGAAAGTTTGGTCGCTCGGTTTGTCGATATTCACTATTGGGTGACGCAGACGGTGACGATGCCGGTGGAGAGCTATGCGCTGAAGCATATTGCGCGCTGGGTAGGGTTTGACTGGCGTGATGGGGATGCGAATGGGGCGATGGCGATTTTTTGGTATGTGGAGTGGTTGAAGACGGGCGATCGCACTCACCTCGATCGAATTGTGACCTACAACGAAGATGATTGCCGCGCGACCTATGTGGTGAAGGAGTGGCTGGCGGGTTTTGTTTGGGGGTTGGGGCCAGATGTCACGAAGGCCGAACTGACGGCTTAGGGGTTGGCTCTGGTTTGAAATTGAGATGCTTTTTGGGGGGCGATCGCAAGGTTACCAAAGTTGGTAGCGTCATGCGAATTTAGGCAGGGTAAATTATGTTTGGGTTGCGATCGAGATCACAGAGCGATCGTGGCCCCAGCATTTATCCTGAAGTATAATAGGACTCAGTGTATAACGTAAGACTCAAGATCCGATCTTCCCCTATGGGTTTTATGTACCCTCGTTATTCGGTTTTTCTAACCTGAGTCATTTCATTAGACGAGACTTACTTTAATGTCCTTACATTTACTCAATAACAGTATTAGTGAAGCACTGGCAGCTCTTCCCTATGATGCGAAAGAGCCTGTCGTAGATCAACTTTTTTCAGGCAAGCTTCTAGAAGAATTGGGTTTTGAAACCAACGAAATTTACCCACAATATCAAACAGGAAACGGACAAAGAGCAGTCGATAAGGCAGCACGAAAGAATATCAGCTCTGATGACTTATTCATTTCGACAAAAACAGATCCCTACTTGATTGTAGAGTTGAAAGGGCGAGATATCAATTTATGTGCAGGATCTGCCCAATACCATGCGACGGTTAGGCAGCTCAAGTGTTATATGCTTGATCCAAACTGTCGCTCGGTCAAGTGGGGACTTATCACAAATTCCTTGCATATCCAATTATTTAGAAAACATGGCAAGACAGTTCATCCAGCTAGCAGGTGCATCGCGCTCGACGCAGAAAATATTGAAGTAGAGATCAAAAAAATAAGAGAGAAGATTCAGAGCAAAGAAGCAGCACTCACGATCGCAGTTTACAACAACAAGGGCGGTGTAGGAAAAACAACAACAACTGTCAATCTGGCTGCAACCTTAGCTTTTTTAGGGAAGCGTGTCTTAGCCGTTGACTTTGATCCAAATCAACAGGATTTAAGCAGTTCTCTAGGAATTTTGTTGAGCAAAGATAAAGTTTATGATGCTCTCACGCAAAAGGACAAAGACCTTCTGTCAACTCTAGAGACATATAAATTTCAAGCTAAAAAAATAGTAAAGAGTTCTCGTTTGATGTTATCCCGGCGGATCAAAAACTCTCGGAAGAGGATGACAGTTCTCTAAGGCAACGTATAAAGTTGGATTGTCTATATAGAAAATTAAAGAAAGCTAGAGAGATGTATGATTATATTTTGATAGACTCACCTCCGAATTGGAGAATTTTTAGTCAAGTTGCCATTTATGCTGCTGACGTTGTTCTCATTCCGACAAAGCACAACAATCTATTTTCCTTGGAAAACGCCGCAACAGCAATCAAGAAGTTTATTCCAACTATACAAGAGTCTAAGATTGATGGAACACCTGTTGCTCTACCTGTCTTTTTCAATGGAGAGAAGATTACGCCGCCTCAGCTCAGTGCTGCACAAAAAGAAATCAATAGTATTATTGACTCAGCGAAACAGGAGGGATTTAATTTATTACCTTACTTCTACCCTAAATATACAAAATCACAAAAGAACTTGCATATTCATCAGGTGCCCAGTTATGCCAGCATAGCAAGCTCTGCATTTGCTAGAGTACCAGCTGTTTACCGAGATCGAGCTGCACACGACTACTACAAAAATTTCGTAAAGGAGTATTTTTTACAATGAAAAAGCTAACTGATGTTGGAAGCTTACAGCGGATTCCACTCTTATGAGGGACAGTAGCAGCAATGTGTAAACCAGTTTTTTAGGTGCTCCGGATTCATCAAATCCAGAGCGGTTGCAATGAGGGTATCAACCATTT
>JAAUOP010000202.1 GCA_012034805.1 Synechococcales cyanobacterium CRU_2_2
AATGGCGCTGCGATAGCGGGCGAGCTGGCGTTGCAAGTAAGCGACGTTAATCATGTTCTTTTTCTTTTGTGGATTGCAGCGCCCGCAAGGGATGCGGGCCGTTGTGTCTACTCTCTATCGGTTGCTAGTCAAACAAGCCACTGAACAAAGCACCGGCCAGCATGAATGGCCCAACGGCGGTATCACGCGGGCGGGCTTTGGCGGGTTCTTCGTCTTCTTCTTCTTCGTCGTATGGATCAGACTCAAGCGCGGCGGCGGTATCGTGGCACGCCTCTAGATAGGCATCGATGCGGCGCTGAATCTGGGCGGCGGTGCCGTCGGTGGACAGCCCCAGGTCGCGGGCCTGAGTTTGGAGCTGGTTTTTGGTAAGCTTCATGGGTAAATCCTTTGTTGGGTTTGCTTTTTGGGCCTGTCGCTGCGTCTTGTCTAGGGAATCAGCGGCGGGCCTTTTAGGGTTTTTGCAGGCTCATCACCTTTGCGGCGGCGGCGGCGATGAGAAAAAAGAGAAAAGCCTGCCGATCGCGATCGCTCTCGATTTCCGCGATCGCGGCATCGACGACCGCCACAGCGCGCGGGTCGAGGTCTTCAGTTTTTTTCGGCATTGCTTGCCTCCGTTGGGGCTTGGGTTTGGGGCTGCTCTCTGGCATAGCGGCGCACCATGCTTTCGATCGCTTCTTTGGGATTCCTCAGCCCTAGGCGGGCTTGCTCGCTCTGGGCGATCGCCAGCACGTCATCGCTGATGCGCATTTGGCTCATTTCGTTGCTCCTAAAACTAGGGGGGAAAGCAAAACTGTTTAGCGCAGAAATCTATGCTGCGACTTACGAAATCTAGGCTAGCATAGAAATCAAATGTGTAAACATAGAAATCTATGCATAAAGATAAGGAAGATGAGCAATCGGCTAAGATGCAATCAAAAGGCGCATTTGAACCGATGGGAAAACCGAGCGACACGACTAAAAGGACAACGATCACGCTGCCCGCTAATGTCTATGAAGGGCTAGAGCAGTGGGCGGAGAGTGAGGGACGGGCAACGGCGAGCTTAGCCGCGTTTCTCGTTGAGGCGTGTGTACGCTCCAAGTTTCCCAAGGATTTCTCCCCTCAGCTCTCCGTGAACTTAACCCCCGCAACAGTCGAGGGCGATCGCGATGAGTGAATATCTGTACGATCCAGAACAGGAGCCTGAGGAATGGCAGGAGCCTATTTATGCAGAAACGCCCAGCCAAGCACGGCGCGATTGCGCACGGCGTGCTGCTGACTACACAGAACAAAATCAAGCTCCTGTTGAGCTGGTCAAAACCTCAAAAGCTTCTAATCAGTCCCAGAAACGCTATCTCTGTCATTTTCGAGGCTTCAAGCCATGAATATTACCCAAATCGTCTTCAGCTATCCTCGCGAAGCCCAATACAGCTACAACCCAGCCAGCTATAACGGCTCTAGCATCGAAGACGTTGAGCACGTTAACGCCGATGTCACCCAAGGCGATCGCATTCTTCATAATGGTCTGCTTTGGACGGTGGCAGAAATTCAAACCTTCAGCCCGGTCGGACACGAGCACAAGTTTCAAGCAGCAATCACCACGCTCGACGGCACTGTGCCCGAGCGCGACAGTTGGGACGGCAGCCCACCGCTTTTTTATGTCCACATAGAAAAAAATAAATGCCTCGTCTGGGGAATGGCTGAAAAGCCTAAGTATCTGCCCGTTGTCGGGGATGCACCGGAAGAATTTCCAGAGCATGAAGTGCGTCAGTTCTGGGAATTTGAGGCAGACCAGCCTTCAGCATCTGGATTTAACCAAGCACGGATCTGCGAATGCGTACCCGTCACAGCCCGGATGGAAGCAGAGGCGATCGCGGCCTAAACGATTGAAAGTTGCAAGGCATTTCCTATTAGAAAATGCCATTTTTCTTAAAAAACATTTCTTGCGCATAAAAGTAAAGGCGAAGGCTTTGCTTTTCCAGCTTTGCCAAGGGATGAGCTGAATCTGATAGCAAGGGCAGAAAGCTAGAGCCTATAGCGGTTTCGGCTCATCCTCTCTCCCTAGCGGCGATAGTCAATCGGCGTTTTGCGGCGCAAAAGTACCCGCGAAAAATAGCAGGTACTTTTGCCTATTGTCAGTCCGCTGACAGTACGCAAACTTATAAGATAGAAAACTCGAAGGTGAATAAGTGGCGAACTTATGCACTTGCAAGATAGGCTACTTTAAGGTGAGACCCTCAGGTATAAATTCGATGGCAGCCAATCGCTACAAACGCCCTTACAAAGTTAGCCCTTGGCTTTCTCAAAGCGAGAAAGACATCATTGACGCAGCGGCAAAAGCTGCCCGAAAGAGCATCCACGCTTTTTGCCGCGATGCCATTCTCGAAGTTGCCCAAAAGCAAAAAGCCGCGTGATCTTTTGATCACACGGCTTTTCGATTGAAAACCCGAATCTTCCTCAATTTTCAGAGTGTGCCTAGTTCTTGGCGGAGCTACACACAAAGAAAATCCACAGAGAGAAGAGATCGGATCAAGCCACCCCAGTGGGGGGCTCACTCAAAATAATGGTATCCGCATCAGCCCAAAATCGCCAATTTTTAGTTCCACTTGAGCCCCATTCTAGCAGCGCTTACCCCCTGCAAGCCACGGAATCAGCGGGCCATACTGGGGGGGGATAGCGCCGATAGCTTTGATAACTGGGGATGCTGGGGATATGCCCCCCCAAAAAGCTGAAATCAGGTTTACGACGGCCAAAGCCCGAATTCCTTTGAGCCGGTTTGCCCCGACGAAGAAATCGAACCCTTGCCCGGTTTGCGGGGACACATCAGGCAAGTGCCGCACGACGGAAGGCGATTTAGTTCTCTGTATGACGCTGGAGTCGGCGGCGGGCTGGAGATCTCTCGGTGCAACGAAGGACGGGACTTGGTTTAAGTTCGTCCCAGACAGCGGGGAAACGAGCCCTCAGCAGCGAGAGCAACAGCGGCGAGACAGAGAAGCCATCAAGGCTGAGCGGGCGGCGTTGGAGCGCCAGCGGCGAGCTGACGCGATGCCAGCCGAATTGCGCGATCGCCATTACCGGCGGTTGCTCGACCAGCTCAGCCTTCATCCGAGCGACCGAGCGGATTTAGAGAAGCGTGGCTTTAGTGCTGAAGCGATTCGCTCGATTGGCTTTCGCTCGGTTGATCAGTGGCAACGGCTTGATTTTGAATTGCCCCATAGCTTGCCCGGTGTCAGCCTTGATGGGCGATCGCTCAACGCATCGACCCCTGGGTATCTGTGCCCGATTCGGGATGCCGTGGGCTTGATTGCCGGGTTTCAGGTGCGGGCGAGAGAAGCCAGCGACGGCGGCAAGTATCGCTGGTTAAGTTCAAACACGAAAAAGCGCCCCGACGGCCCAACGCCACATAGTGCGGAATTTGGCGAGCTGCCCCTGTCGGTCTACCCCGGCGGCGCGGGCGTGGCATTGGTTGAGGGCACCGGCCCAAAACCGGCTCTAGCGGCTGAGCGGCTCAACACGAATGTCATCGGCGCGGCGGGCGGCCAGTGGGCGGCATCGCCAGAGACGTTGAAGGATGCGATCGCCAAACTAGGCGGGGGAATAATCAGCCTCTATCTTGACGCAGGCGATACCGGCAAACCGCAGGTGATGCGGCGGTGGCTAGGCATTGTCGAGTTGCTGGAGCGCTGGGGTCATGAGGTGCGGGTTTGGATTCCCGAGGGCGATCGCGACATCGACGAAGTCGCAACGGCTGAGGATCTCAAGCTTGTTCCGGCGGCGGAGCTGAAAAAATACCGGGCGAAGCGCAACAAGCCCCGTGGCTTCGGTGCGATCAAACTGCCGTCCGATCGCACGGCGACGCTGCGAGCGATTGGCCGGATGGCAGAGAACGCGATCGCCTCTCAGCAGCCAGCCAGAGCGGCGGCAACCGGCCCCGATACCGATTGCAGCGCCATCGTCCTATGGAAGCCCCCGATCGACCCCATCGGGCGGCTAGCCGTGACCGCTGAGACTGTCCCTGGTTTCGGCGAGTGGGTCGAGCTGGGACGCCCACGGCTCCAAATTGAAGGCGATCCGGTTCCGGTTCTTTTGAAGCTGACCGAGCAGGGCTTTGAGCACGTGTTGCTCGATGATGCCGTCGGCGGTGGGAAGACCCACACGATCGGCGAATTCCTCAAGGCTTGGCAGGATGAACAGTCGTGGCGATCGCAGGGGGAACGAAAGCGGGCCATTTACTACGCCAGCGACTACCGCAACCCTACGACACCGACGCTAGAAGCCATCCCAGAAACGCCCACAGGCGGCGCGTTGAATTTCGACCCTGATCATTTGACCCCATCGGGCAAACCCCATCGCAAGCGGGCACCGAAAGGCGCGAAGAACTCAGATATTGCAGCCCTATGCGTCGAAGACGATAACGTTCAGGCAGCGCGGGCGAAAGGCGTTGATCTGTATCGCGGTTCAGATTCCCCGCTTTGCAACAATTGCTCAATCGGCACCCAGAACTGTCCCTACTTGGCGGCGGTGGGCAAACTTGAGCCTGAAACGGCGCTGCGTAGCCACCTCAGTAAAGGCGGCGCGGGCGCGGTAGCTTTCGTCGATGAAGCGGGACAGAACATCAAGTCAGTGCGCACCGTCACGGCCCAAGCGAAAGAGCTTGCGGGTGAAATCGGTTGGATCGCGACCTATAAACCTGATGTTTTGGCTCAAATCGGGCCAATCGCAACCCTTTTCAAGCAAGGGATAGACCGGGCGATCGCGGAGTGCGATCCTCGCTTTGGCATGGTTCACGCCGATGTCGTCAAGTACTTGCCCACAAGGGAGCAGGTTGAGGCGATTTTTTGGGATACGAACGGCGATCGCTTGCTTGCTGCTGGCGTTGATGCGTGGGATATGCCATCGCCAGAGAGTATCGCCAACTCACTGCTCGGTTTGCTCCAGCCCGACCCTGAAAGCTTGCTCAAAGGCCAATCGATGGAAGGCAAGGCGCAGCAGATTGAAAACGAGATGACCCCGGCAATCTTGCCTCGACTCATCAAAATGGCGATGGGCGGGCGGGGTGACGTTGCGATCGCCAGCAGTGGATTGATCACATTTTCCTATCGCGATCGCCGCCACCAAAAAACTCTAAGCCGCTTTGAAACGGTATTTCTATCTGACGCGACGCCCGACCCCATCGACCTGGCGCGGCGGCTAGGGATTAGAGCTGAGGATTTAACCCGCGTCAGTTGGACGTCTCCCACGTTTGAGAACCTAACGATCAAGATTGTTGACGGTATCGGCAAGGCAACCCAGCAGCGGCGGAACGAGGGGCAATACTCGGAGCAACAGCGCATCACCCGGCTGGTTGAGGCGATCGCCGCTAACGGCAAGCTAACCGGCGTCCTCGACTTGAAAGCCCACATGGGCAGCTACGACGATATCCCGGTGATTCGCGGTCACCAGTTTGCCCACAGTCGCGGCTCCAACGAATACCGAGAATGCGATCAGATGGTGATCATTGCCGGGAATGCAACGCAAAACCTCGGAAGTGCCTTGGCTGAGTGGCACGCCATAACCGGACAAAGTGCAACCGTCAAAAATGCCTCGCCCGCATTTTGGGCCTGGGTCGAGGGGCGATCGCGAGCGAACCTGATTCAGGCAAACGGACGCCCTCGCGCACAACACCGACCAGGTGACGCAATCACCAGCTTTGTTGTCGGCGATTTATCTGAGGCCGATATTGAGGCACTGAAAAGCTACTTCACGGGATGCAAGATCGAGCGCGTCGCGGCCTATGACATTTGCCCCCAATCCGCGACGCGAGGTTACCAGTCCGACCGGGCAATCTGTGAGGCCATGTTTGCCGCAACCGCGAGGGGTGAAGAAGCCACGATCACCCAGATTGCAAGCGAGCTCGGGATGACCAAAGGCGCTATCTCGAAGCGGATTAGCGCAATGGCCGGAAATCCTGACTATAAAAGGTTTAGAGCAGGTTTCCAAACGCTATATAAGGCCATTAATAGCGAACGGAAACCAGCAGATCTGGATGAACATACGCTTTGGATCGCTTCCGAGTTTTTGCCGAATCAGGCTCAAGCGTTGCGCGATCGACAGATATCGGCGGAGGCGGCGGCGGATGTCATTTTGCTCACTATTGACAGCCTGGGCGATGAAGCCGCAAACGTCCTCAGCGCTTGCGATTCGGCCACATTGGCAACGCTCATCGGGGCACTGATTAGCTCTCTGCCCAGTAATGACCGGCTTGAGTTGTTGGGATGGCGATCGCGACTGATCGAACTGGAGGCCGCCCAATGAACTCCCCCACCCCCCAAACCTACAAACCACTCTCTGAATGGCCAGAACTTGCAGCGGCATTCGCCGCAGACCTCGCGAAATGCCGCACCCACACCGAAGCGCTGGAGCTGCTGGCGGGCCTCGACGCTGCCGACAAACGTTTGATTTTCGCCGCTTGCTCTCCCCAGCTCCAGCGGCGGCTATGGAAGATGAAGCAGCAGGAGGCGATCGCCGCATGATTGAGCTGAAAATCGAGGGCTCCATCATCCCCAAAGCACGGCCCCGGTTTGCCGGTACCCGCGCCCACCTCCCCAAACGACCGGTATTGCAATCAGGGTGGTATTGG
>JAAUOP010000203.1 GCA_012034805.1 Synechococcales cyanobacterium CRU_2_2
CGGTTTGTAGTTATCCCGATCTTACCAGGGGTCTTCTGTTTTGCTGTTTATCCTCAGAAATCGCTACAACCCTTACACTGTCGGGATAACAGCGCAACTTCGTTCCTGCCGTTATCCCTCATAATTCTAGGGAATCTTCCTGCATATCCGAAGGATTGCTGGGAGAGGATGTCAATTTATTCGCGATCGCCTTCGATGACGATCTCAACCATCCCTCGCCAAAAAGCAAAAATTGGAACAAAAGCCAAAGTGAGCGCGATCGCAATCAAAAACATTAGGTTCTTGCCTCCAGTCGAAACCGAATTTGCTTTTTAGCAACGATGCCGCCATAAAGCGCCAGCAGCGCACCCGCAAGGCCAACCCCTGCGCCAACGACCTTGATCCATTCGCCCCAGTGCAGCCAGTCCCAGGCGCTAACATTTTGGACTTCGGCGATCAAGAGGGCGATCGCCATTGGTATAGACAGAATCGAGCCAAGGATGCGCTTCGAGACTAGAAAATACTTACTTTCTTCAGTTGCCATTTGGGTTTTCTCCCTAAAAGAATAAGATGCCTATCAATAGGCCGATCAGTAAATTGAGTAAGTTGGCAATCATAAGAATTGAATTAATGCGCCTTAGATTGCGACAGAAATCAAGTTCTTTGTTCGCGATCGCTAACCGTTTTTCGAGAAGCTTATTGCGATGGTCGAGGAGTCCGTACTGCCTTGCGATCGCTTGCTTGAGAGCTGTGATTTGGTCGTCGGGGGACATGCTAGCCCGCGTTGTAGTCGCGATAGTCTTCGGTGTGCGATCGCCAATCTAATCCGGCAAGCGCAGCCGCTTCGCAATTACGCCGCCGAAGCAGATTTGTTTTGCTCCATCGCCGGATCTGATATTGCAGTTCTTCGACCGCATAACCGTCGTTGAGACGCTTGAGCAGGGTTGATTTTGCAAAACAAAAACGCCAATGTTGTAGGCAAAGCTAGTGAGTGCTGCGATCGCGCTACCCCTAAGCGGGACATCGACAAGGGTCGAAATGTCTTTTACGAAGCTTGTTAGGTAGTAATCTGCCAAATCGTCGGCCTCTCGCTGGGATATCGACAAGCCCATGGGGACGGGCGATCCATCCATGAGGAGTGTATTGCCCCAGCCGATTGTGGGCACTCCTGCCGGACAGCGGTACGCAGTAAGTTCGCATCCCTCAAAATAGTGAGTGATGTCACGAGCGATCGAATTGAGTCGCCAACAACGCGGCTCGATTCGATCGCCGTGGTGACTTGCGCCGGGATAGGGGAGTGCCCTTGGTCGTCGTCTTTGATGTTGAGGTGCGGCGTGAATCCACACCAGCGGTTTTTGCCTCGCAGCGGCTGAGCGAGGGTGACCCATGTGTGATTACCCTCAGGCGCGATCGTAACTAGGTCAAAAACATCGCTTGGGCCGACACGAACCTTGTCGGCATCGGCAAGCTCAGAGGCTTGCTTGGTCGAGGTCTTGAGAATCGTGTGAACTGAGAAACTGAGTTGCTGTGACATTAGAATCCATAACTCCAGCGAGCAAGATAACCGCGCTCATCCCAATGCGTAAAGACGCTGGCGGAAGCCAATCCGCCATTGGCACTAGGCTCCAGAATGTCGTTGACATCGTAGGGCGAAATACCGGGAACTACAAAGTCGATCGCATCGCCCCACATATGCCGCGACTGGGTTGAGCCGCCTACAGCCGCATTAGTTGCGGGGTCGCGGTACCAACTATTGCAAATAATCGAATCGATACCGAACCGTTGTTTGATGGTGGGCCTAATCAAGCCTTCGATTTGCTCCGCCAGCGCCACAATTTTGCTGACGACAACCGTATCCTCTGGCGGGCGATAGCTGCGAGTGCCTGGGTCAAAATGCAGTGCCTCGTACCAAAACATCCGACCATCTTTGATGATTGGGTTCGCCATATTGAAGATTGAATTAAAGCCCGGTAGGCGGAATTCGTAGTCCATCGCCGGATCCTTCGATCGCCCTGGTTGCGAGCTATTTAGGTCGCGGGGTTTGTTGTTGGGGTCGGTGCCAGAGATTTCGACATGATCGGGCCACAGATACCAGGTCGCTTGCTTGGTTTGAGCGATCGCCGCTGCAACGGAATCGCGATCGCTCGGCAGACTGGCCATATCAAAACAAACCCGAACATGATTTCGCGATTGCTCAATATCGCCGTAGTTTAGTACAGCAACATCTTGTCCAATTGGGAAAGCAATTTTTTGATCCGGGGTCAGCAATGCACTTTGTTCGGGCACTGCCTTAATGATTGTGTTTGCTCGGGCTTTGACTAAATACATAATGCTCCTAGTTGGAAAAATCATCACCAGCGGCAATCGCAATTTGTCGCAGGCGCTCAAGTCGGTTGGTTAGGATTTGGGCGTCGTATTCCGCTTGTAAATCCTGTTTTTGCCAATTGAACCCCATTGGCCTTTTCCCAGGGGGGTTGCGAATCGAAAAACCTGGTGGGTCGGGCCTGTCCGGCTGTACTTGGGGCGATACATCCCGCCGTGGCGTCGGCGTCCACGGTTCGGGCTGCGGGGGGGGAGGGCTGCGCCAACCCCCTACCCGATCGCCTCCACTGCCACTGCCAATCGTTAGCGCTGTTGCTCCGATGCTCAAGAGCGCGATCGCAAACCCGAAGCCTGCATCTCGCTTCTCCCGTTCGCCCTCTGGCACCGAAATGGCAACTAGGGCGACTGCAAGCGAGGAAACAATAGTTACATAGGGAAACAGTGCGGGCAGTAGATGCACCCATCCTTCGCGGATCACGTAAACGCGATCATCAGCAGTCGTCCCTTGGATTGTTGGCGGTGGCATTTGCGACATATCGTGTATCCTTAGAGCAATGGATATACACCCCTGTAAACAACTCAGGCGACCGATTCGGTCGCTTTTTTTGTGCCGGTCGTCCAGTCGTCAACATCAAAATCAGACAAATCAAAGGGCGACTGAACGATCGCAGCAGGGCTCTCCTCTTGATCTTTTTGCAACATCAACGGAAATGCGGCGCTGGCACTGCCCAGTGCCAGCTGAAAGATCCCGTCTGTGCGAAGAATCTGCTCCAATAAGGCTTGAGCAAAATTTTTGCCGTGCTCGGTATTGCGAACTGCCCCTATAGCGATCGTGCAAAAAATCGAGAGCGCTATCACCCCGAACGCCGCACACATCAACCGACGAATCTGATTGTTTGAACGTCTAGTTGAAGTCTGCAACTCGATCGCCACTCTTTCCAGCGCGCTACGGAATCGAGCATCCAGCGCTTCATTACGATCCATGCGATCGCAAATTTCCGCAAATTTTCTTTCAATCTGATTGACTTGCAAAGCAAGGGTGCAATCTTTTTTGGAATTGCAAGCCACCGCGCCCGAAGGGAACGTTGCCTCTGCATCAAGGCTATACTTTGCTTTGATGCCCCCTAGGGTCAAAATGTCACCAGACTTGAGCAATCCACCTGCTTCTTTTCCGTTGATCAAAAGCGTATTTTTGCTTATATTTTCGATGCGCCAACCGCGATCGTCCTCCTTTGTTAGCCGTGCATGGCTCCGACTGACGGAGCGATCCTTAAGCGCATCTACCAACGGTTGGGCACGGCCAAGCTCTACAAAAGATCCACGGAGATCTAAGCGATCGCCGTCAAAATCCAAAAAATAAAACATGGAGAACACCTAATCCTTTCTCCCACGATAATCTTAAATCTTTCTAAAGAGAGAGTTACGATTGCTACCAGGCTCCCACTTTTGTCACGGAGGAGCGAAAATAGGAACCGAGTGCCGCAGTTCGTCGCTCAGCCAAAACGATGCGACCCAAAGAGCAGGCAATCATTGAAATTATCGTGACAGAGGATACGGAGCAAAAGGTATGGGCAGCCTTGCTGCCGGTACTCTGTGCAGCAAAAAAGTGACCCTAAAAGAAGCCGCCGAAGGTATCCAGGGGATGACCTATCGGCGGCTTTTGGCGCTTAAAAATTGTGAGGTGAAGGATTTGGGCCACGGGGAAGCGATCGCCATCCTCCAGTATTTTGACCCGGTGATCGGCTGCCTCAGGTTCTCCGGAAAACTGAGCCGGGTCGAGGTCGATCGACGGGGGCGCAGGGGTTAGGCCAGCCTCACCACTCGTCCGCCGCGATCGCCCCTGTGCCTTGCAGCTCCTCCCTGACTTTGTAAAAGACGACCTCTAGGGCTTCCGCACTTAGGTCTTTGGTCATGATATTCTTGTCGCCCCGGCGGTGATGCTTGCGAGCGATCGCCGCCCACTGATCCGTCGGGACTTGGTGCTGCCGAAACAGCTTTTTTAGGTTGTCATAGTGGAGCTGAGCGGCCATGCTCGGGGCTGCCTGAGATTTTTGAGCGATGACTTGAGCGGGGGGAGCGGCTTGGATAGGTGCCGTAGCGGCGATCGCATTCTTCGCTTTTGAATTAATCGGGTCAACGGCATCCCCGCCGAGGTCTTTAAAGACGACCAGCTTTTGATACTGCTGAGTGCCAGCGTCGTCCTTGCCGAGGGAGCGACTGTACCAGACCGCTGGATCGAATTTATTTTGTGGCGATCGCCGCTTAAAGACCTCTCCCTGAAATTCGACGACGGTGGGGCCATCGCCGTCGGTCGCCACCACCACCGCACCAATAGACGCCCAGTCGAATGAGGCGAAAGCCTCGATTGACTTGTAGTGCGTCCGAAATGGCTTTTGGGCATCCGCCGCTGAAATTAGCGATCGAACGCCCTGATTTAACTCTTCCAATAACTCAATGATGCGCTGAGCCTGTTGATCTTGCATCTTTGTCAACTCTTTTCTCTAGGATTTCTCGGATCTCGGCAATCTCTTCGGTTGCTTGGCGGATGCGAGTGTGGGCATCGTGCGCGACTCGCATATTGGCCAAGACGCTTTTGCGCAGCAGGCTCAGCCGCTGCTTAAGCTGAGCCGTTGAGAATGGCACGAGATCTAGGCTAGGCACTTGACTTTACCAAGAATCGCCGTAAAGCCCCTTTCTTCAGATATGGGGATATGAGGCGAGCGACTGAAGGGAGTAACTTGATTATGATGCTGCTCAGAGGATATTTGAGTATGGTACTCTTGCATCAGTGGCGGGTAGCCAACCACTCTAAAAACCCAATCGCCTAACGGCTGATACTGCACCTTGACAAGTGAATCTATCGGGTTCTACTGCATAGTTCTAGTTTTCTCCCTCGCAGTGGGTAAAAGATTCAGAGGAGCTAGGCGACCAGTACTCGAAACAGCAATTTGTCTGTTTCTTCCTCAAAAAGGACTCGCATAAGCGAATAGGGCAGGGCATGTCCGAATCAACGCTCCTGGAGAGTCCCACCTCTGGGTGAAGCACTGCAAGGTACTTCATCTAAGTGGTCTCGATGAAAGGAGAATCCCCCGGCTTTAGTCGTGGGGAGTGTCAACTGAGGACCTTGACCCGACGCTTCGTAAAACATTTTTGCGATCGCATCCAGCTCGCGACCGACAGCATCGACCTGACTTGAAAACTCGGCAACGTCGGAGCGAATTTCGGCAATCGTGCGATCGAATGCGCTTACCTGTTCAATCACTGACTGGGCCGTCTGAGGTTTTTTCATCGGATTTTCCACAACTGGTTTTGACTACAAGCATCTTTGCAGCGCTCCGCCCCCAGCAGAAGGGCCAGGGGGGGGGAGGCAAGTTCCTTTAGGTTAGTTCTGCGTCCCAAGAAAGGACTTCCTCAAAGCCCCATCCCGGAAACTGGACTTTTGCAGCGGCGATCCAGTCGCGGAGGCGATCGCTCTTGCAACGGATCCACTCAACGCGCTCATAACCGTTGTAGTTGTGCAAAACACAGGGCAGATAAAATTCGTACCAGTAAAAAACCATGTAAAATGTCTCCAGAACTTGATTGGTTCGGACAAAACCGCTGTGCGCAGACTTGAGATCTCGGTGCCAGCGGTTTTGTTTTGTCGCTGAATCTAGTATACTGCTATTCTTTGATATTATCAAGTGATTGATAATATCAAAGAATTACAATGATCTTGAAGGCCCCCGGCCCAAAGGTTCGGGGTTTATCGGAGGTTGTGGTGGCGGTCAAAAATACGATTAGAGCTTTACTTGAGAGGCGGGGGATTACGGCCTACCGCTTCCAGTTGGATACGGGGTTAGCGCTGCGAACGGCATACGATCTTTTCAATGACCCCAGCCGGATTCCGAGTGGGGCGGCGATGAACAAAATTTGCGCCGCCTACGGCATTCAGCCGGGTGCATTTCTCGCTTGGGAAGAAGACTGAAGCAAAAAGCGATCGCAAATGTGCGATCGCTTTTTGGTTGAGTAGTTTGAGCGTCAATTCGAGTTGACAGCTTCTCGAATCGCCGCTTCGCAAATCGCGGAAATATTCAGCCCAAGACTGCGGGCTTGATCCAGCGATTCGCGATCGACCCGGATTGACGCCTGGACTTTGGGTTCATCGCCCAGCAGCTGTCCGCCTTTCGCCTGAGGCTGATATTGAAATACTCACCGCCCTAAAGGGACAGTGATTCTTGACGCTTCACTGGGTTTCGCTACCGAAGTAGTCTTACAATCCCTCAGCGTCCATTTAGAGTCGTGGCGATTCC
>JAAUOP010000061.1 GCA_012034805.1 Synechococcales cyanobacterium CRU_2_2
GTGCTCAAAAAGGCTTTGATCGCTTCTGGATCGCGGGGATCAATCGGGTCTGCCTTGGTCAGTAAAACAGCCAAATAATGTGCCGACCCCAGAGGTCTTCGGGCGAGCCTTGCAGGAGCGCTTCGTCGAGTTCCTCGGCGTATTTGGCGGCAACCCAGGCCAGGAGTGGTGCGAGCTGTTGATGATTCATGGACAAAAACCGAATGCCAGAACGGAAAGGGCTCGACAGGGTTCGCCGAACGCCTCGATTTCCTCAGTCTAAACTGCCGCTGAGCCCAGCGGGTACCCTAAAGGGGATTGGCCTTTTTTGATGTTGCTGAATGCATGAGTTTTAATGGGCTGTTGATTCAAGTTGTGTTGTTCTCCTGTTTGGCGCTGTTGCTTCGCCTGCGGGTGATTGCGCCTGGCTTCGCGATCGCCGCTGCATTCAATCTGGGGGTTTTGGGCCTGTTGTTTGGATTTATCCCGGCGACCTGTGGTTGGTTCAGTGGCGGAATTTGGGGGATAACGCTGCTGCTGCCGCTCCTCTTTTCGGCTCATCTGCGCCAGCTGATGCTCCGAGAGGAATACATTGCTGCCGATCGCCTCGTGAGACGGTTGCCTGGGCTGGCTTGGACGGGAGGCTATTGGCAAATGCCGTCGCTGGTGCGGGCACTGGTGCTGGCCCAGCAGAATAAGCCGGTTCAAGCGCTGGATTTGTTGGAGCGCGATCGCTGGACTCAGGGGAGCCTGGGCCAAAATGCCGCTGTGGTTTACTACCGCATCAGTGCCCAGTGGCCCGAATGTCTGGCTTGGATCCAACTGAATTTTTCGGAAGCGGCGCTGATGGCAACGCCCTCTGCCCTGGGACTGATCTATGTGCGCGCCCTGGGGGAGATGGGCAAGACGGAGGAGATGGTGCGGGTGTTTGGGCAGTTGCGATCGCAAAATCGTCTCGATCGGGCTTCCTACAGGTTGCTGCAGATGGTGGTGTTGGCCTTTTGTGGTCGTCAATTGTTGGTGATGCAATTGTTGGATGAGGATTCGCCCGTTGGGTCGAAAGCTTATTGGTTGGCGATCGCAGGCTTAGGTCAGGGCGATCGCCAGGGCCGTCAGCGTGCTAGGGCTGCCCTCCAGCAGCAAGCAGCGACTGCCGATGGCCTGATGCAAGCGGTGATTGAGTATCGTCTTAAATATGCGTTGCCTCCACCAAAACTGTCTGAATCGAGTTGGCAAATTCTGGCTCAGGTTGAGGCAGAAATTCAGTCAGAGCTGAAGGCTGGGCCTCGACCGTTTGCGAAGCAGCGGGGGCGATCGCGCCTGACTTGGGCTCTGATTGGCTTGAATAGCTTTGTGTTTCTATCGGAGGTGGGGGCTGGGCTCTTGGGTCAGGGGCTGAATGCATGGGGCTGGTTCAGCGGTGATTTTCAGTGGGTTCGATTCGCGAACTTGGGTGAGACCTATGGCAACGCGCTATTTTTGGCTGGAGCTTTGGTTCCCAGTCAAGTTCTGGCCGGGGAATGGTGGCGCACCGGCAGCGCGATGTTTCTCCATGCCAATTTGCTTCATCTGGCTTCGAATATGTTGGCGCTGTTCTACTACGGTTCCTATGTCGAGTCACGCTTGGGCTGGCTGCGCTTTGGCCTGATCTATGCTATCAGCGGCCTAGGTTCAATGCTGGGGATGATGAGGGTTGCATTGTTGCAGGGCAAACCAAATTTGTATGGTGTGGGTGCATCTGGTGCTGTGATGGGGATTTTGGGTACGATGCTGGCGCTGGTGATGCGGCGCTGGTGGATAGCGCGATCGGGTGGGCGATCGGGTGGGCGATTGGGGGGTCACTCAATGGTACCCAGTGCCGCCGGAACGCCCGATGGACAAACCCTGCGATTGCTGATTACCTTAGTTGTCTTACAAACGTTGACCGATTTTTTGATTCCTCAGGTCAGTGTATCAGCGCATTTGTCGGGGTTGGCGATCGGCTTGGTTCTGGGAAGTTTGGTGGGGGAGCAGGCATGAGCAGACGTGAGAAAGAAGCTACTCGCGCTGGGTCAATGCCCGCAGCAAACCCACAACTTGACCCAGCTCATTCCCTGGATTAAACAACGAAAATAAACGAGAAAACCCGTACTGTAACTGTTCTCCTCGAACCGACTTCACAAACAGAAACTCACTGCCATTCATTGCCAAGCCATAACTGGGCGATCCTTCGGAGCTTGGCGGAGCCAATCGCCTCTCCGTCTCCGACAGCAAATACAACAACGTTTGGGGCAAGGCCTCCCGCACCCCAAATCGCTTACTCTTCGCTTCAATCACCGTCACCCAAATCTGCTCATTCAGGACTAACAGATCAATCCGTCCTCGAATCCATTCCTCTGACTCTTCCACTTCAATCTCTACCTGCCGTTCTGCTACCGGACAAAACGGGCGGCCGTAAAACCCAGCTACTGACAGAATTGGTGAAAGCACCACCAACTTAACAATTTCCTCATGGAGCGGATACTCATCTAGATAGAAAAAATCTGCCTTTGCCTTATCCAGGAGCCATCGTTCATGGATAGACAGACTGGGTTCAGGCACTTGCCATTCCGGGAAAAACGCGGGGTCTTCCACAAATTGTAAATTAAACTTCTGCTTCACCTCGTGAAGGGTCAGATCCCGAGCAGCTAAGACTTTGATCATCGAAGTTCGCGGATAGGAAAAGATGGGGCGATCGCAGCCCCTTCCAGTATAAATGCACCCATCCTCAATGTATCCATAATGTACCCATCGCGGCTGCTTCTAGGCCTAATCTTCCCCACGCTCCCCAGCCCAACGATACCATAGAACCAAAGACCTACCTTGATCCCCTACTATGCCTCGTATTGTCCTGATTGCTGGCTTTGAGTCCTTCAACGCCGATCTCTATCGCCAAGCTGCCGAGCAGGCCGTCGCGGGATGGCCGCAGGCGGCAGGTCTGGAATTGGAGATACAGGTGTTTAGCGATCGCGACCTGGCAGCCCAGCCAGAAGCAGTAGAAGCGGCGCTGGTGGGGGCAGATGTGTTTTTTGCGAGCTTGATGTTTGACTATGATCAGGTGTTGTGGTTGCGCGATCGCGTTTTACACATTCCCATCCGCCTTGTGTTTGAATCGGCCCTGGAACTGATGGCGATGACCCAGTTGGGCAAGTTTGTAATTGGCGACCAACCGAAGGGAATGCCCAAGCCGATTCAGTTTATTCTGAGTAAGTTTGGCAGTGGCAAGGAAGAGGATAAACTGGCGGGATATTTGAGCTTTTTGAAGGTGGGGCCAAAGCTGTTAAAGTATTTGCCCGGTCAGAAAGTCCAAGATTTGCGCAACTGGCTAGTAATCTATGGCTACTGGAATGCGGGCGGCCCAGAAAATGTCGCGGTGATGTTTTGGTACATTACCCAAACCTATTTCTCAAACAAAATCGCCGTAGGGACGAACCACCGTCCGTCCGCGCTTCTGCCACCGTTACCGCCGCCGATTGAAACGCCTAATTTAGGCCTATTGCATCCAGATTTTGATGGCTATTTTGAGACGCCTCGGGCTTATTTAGAGTGGTGGAAAGCACGCCAGGAGCTATGGGAAAATCGAGGTTCTGAGCGGGAAAATGGCTCCGGGACGGTGGTGGGTATTTTGTTGTACCGCAAACATGTTATTACCAAACAGCCCTACATTCCCCAGCTCATTCGTCGTTTTGAAGCTGCTGGGCTGGTGCCGCTGCCAATTTTTATCAATGGCGTTGAGGGCCACGTGGCCGTGCGCGATTGGATGACCTCGGCCCATGAGCAGGCCCAGCGTGCCCTCGGCAATGTTGAAATCAAGTCGCTGTCGAAGGATGCGGTGCAGGTGGATGCGATCGTCTCGACGATTGGCTTTCCCTTGGTGGGCGGGCCAGCGGGATCTATGGAGGCAGGGCGTCAGGTTGCTGTTGCGACTACAATTTTGCAAGCGAAGAACGTTCCCTACCTCGTCGCAGCACCCTTGCTCATTCAAGACGTTCACTCTTGGACTCGCAAAGGGATTGGTGGCTTGCAAAGCGTGGTGTTGTATTCGCTGCCAGAGTTGGACGGTGCGATCGACACGATTCCCCTTGGCGGCCTGGTGGGCGAAGATATTTACCTGATTCCTGAGCGCATTGAACGATTGATTGGCCGTGTAAAAAGCTGGGTAGCACTGCGGCGAAAGCAAGCGTCGAAGCGTAAACTAGCGATTGTTTTGTATGGCTTTCCACCCGGTTATGGTGCAACTGGAACGGCGGCTTTGTTGAATGTGCCTAAGTCCTTGATTGCATTGTTGCAAGCGCTCCAAGCCCAAGGTTATGACGTGGGCGAATTGCCCGAGGATGGCGAAGCTTTGATTCGGCAAGTGCAAGCGGCCAATGACGAAAATGCCTGGGCAATGGCGATCGCCACCCATCCTCAAGACACCATTCCCGATGCAGTCAATGTGCGCCAATTAGAGCGTTGGTTAGGCTATTTGCAAACGAGTCGAATCGAGAAACAGTGGAAATCTCTGACGGGTACGGGCATCAAAACCTACGACGATGATTTTCATGTCGGTGGTGTGCAACTGGGTAACATTTGGATTGGTGTCCAGCCGCCCCTCGGCATATCTGGCGACCCGATGCGGCTGATGTTCGAGCGTGATCTGACGCCTCACCCACAATATGCGGCCTATTACCAATGGCTTCAGCATGGCTTCGGTGCGGATGCCGTTGTCCATTTTGGTATGCATGGCACCGTTGAATGGTTACCCGGCTCTCCCCTGGGCAATACGGGCTATTCCTGGTCAGATATTCTGCTTGGAAATTTGCCGAATCTCTACATCTATGCCGCTAATAATCCTTCAGAATCTATTCTTGCAAAGCGCCGTGGCTACGGTGTTTTGATCTCCCATAATGTTCCGCCCTATGGTAGAGCGGGTCTCTACAAAGAATTGGTGACAGTGCGAGAGTTGATTGGTGAATATCGAGAAGATTCTGAGGAAAATGCGTTGTTGGTCGAAGGCATTTGTCAGAAAATTGTGACGATGGGACTGGAGGCTGACTGCCCGTTTCAAGATGCCAAAATCCTTGGAATTGAGTTTACGCCAGAGAACGTTAAACTGTTTAGCCAGAAGGCGATCGCCGCCTATTTCAGCCAACTCTACGAATATTTACAACTTCTAGAAAATCGCTTGTTTTCCTCCGGGTTGCATGTGCTGGGCCAACCACCAGACCCCGAGCAAATGCGGGCCTATTTGAGCGCCTATTTGCAAAATAACCCGTTAGAACCGTTAAAAAATGATCCACCGGGGAGTGACCTGCCGGACTGGGCGATCGCCGCCATTTTAGCCGGAGCGAGCCTCGACGAGATCATGCAGCAACGGTTGCTGCGCTTGCTGGAGGCGAATCCGGGGGTGATTCCGCGACTCGATCTGAGCTTTCGCCCAAGCGTGGAAGCGGCAATGCCCATTTGCCAAGAACTCGCGGGCCTGCTGCGCCAAAATACCGATGAACTTACCAATCTCCTGCGGGGGCTCAACGGCGAGTACATTCCTCCGGCTCCCGGTGGTGATTTATTGCGGGATGGAGCCGGTGTATTACCAACTGGTCGTAACATCCATGCCCTGGATCCCTACCGGATGCCCAGTCCGGGGGCCGACGCGCGGGGACGGGCGATCGCCAACGCATCATCGCCCAGCACCTCACCGACCAAGGTACCTACCCTGAAACTGTTGCCGTAATGCTCTGGGGACTAGATGCAATCAAAACTAAGGGTGAATCCCTCGGGATTTTGCTCGAACTCGTCGGCGCGGAACCGATCAAAGAAGGGACTGGGCGCATTGTCCGCTACGGCCTCAGACCTTTAAGCGAGTTGAATCATCCCCGCATTGATGTGTTGGCCAATCTCTCGGGTATTTTTCGCGATAGTTTTGTCAACATTATTGAGCTATTGGACGATTTGTTTCGGCGGGCGGCGGAGGCGGATGAGCCGATCGCGCAAAACTTTGTTCGCAAACATGCCCTGGAGTTGCAGGCACAAGGCATTGAAAACACCTCGGCTCGATTGTTCTCAAACCCCTCTGGAGATTTCGGTTCGCTGGTGAACGATCGCGTCGTTGATGGAAGCTGGGAAAACGGAGAAGAACTGGGCCAAACCTGGGAAGGTCGTAACAGCTTTAGTTATGGCCGCAATGACAAGGGCCAAGCCCGCCCTGAAATCCTCAAAACTCTGTTGCAAACCACCGATCGCATTATCCAACAAATCGATTCTGTCGAATACGGCTTGACTGATATTCAGGAATATTATGCCAACACCGGTGGCCTCAAAAAAGCTGCTGAAATTCAACGGTCTGAACGGACAAACGGCGGTTCGTTCCTACCCAATGCTGATCCTTTGACATGGGCTCCCAAGGTTGCTACCAGTTTTGTCGAAAGTTTCTCCAAGGACATGACCCCCCGCAGTCTCGAAGAACTTTTGCGTTTGGAATACCGCAGCAAACTGCTCAACCCGAAATGGGCCAATGCTATGGCCGAGCAAGGGTCTGGCGGAGCCTACGAAATCTCCCAGCGGATGACAGCACTGATCGGCTGGGCGGGCACGGCGGATTTTAAGGAAAACTGGGTTTATGACCAAGCAGCTGACACCTATGCGGTTGACACTCAGATGGCTGACCAACTTCGACAGGCCAACCCCGAGGCCTTTCGCAATATTGTCGGGCGGATGCTGGAGGCCCATGGACGCGGCTTTTGGCAGGTGGATGCTGAAAAGTTGGAGCAGTTGCGATCGCTCTACGACCAAACCGACGCCGAACTCGAAGGCCTCAAAACCCCAGCTTAGCCTCTACAATCAAGGCAAGGGAGCCAATTAACTGAGTTCACTTTTCTTGTAATTCCGATGCCCTACAGCGCTTTCACCTCTGTCACCCAAGTCAAAAAGGCCTTCGGACTCACCCTCCAAGAAGGCGGTCGGTTTATCCCCCAGAATTTGCCCCAGATTATTCCCGACCCCATTCTCATCGGATTCCTCAACAAAACCCTCACCCTCGCCACCGTTACTGGTAGTGAAAAAGCCCGATCAGAACTTCTAGTTGCGCCGATTCTGGTTGAAGTCAGAGAAATCCTCGATCGCCAAGTTGCCCTATTTTCAGGCGAAGAATTCACCGTCGATGCCAGCGTTGGGCTCAATGGAATCTGCGATTTTTGGATGAGCCGATCACCAGAGCTTTACGCAATCGAATCGCCGGTCATCGCGTTGGTAGAAGCTAAGAAAGCCGACTTGAAGTTGGGGGTACCCCAATGCATTGCCGAAATGGTCGCTGCCGATCGGTTCAACACTGAAAATAATAGCGATGTTAAAACCGTCTATGGCTGCGTGACGAGCGGAACCCTGTGGCGATTTCTCAAGTTGGAGGGAACGGTTGCAACGATCGATTTAGCAGAATATCCCTTGGAACCGATCGGTCAGCTGTTGGCGATGTTGGTTTGGATGGTGAAAGAGGGGTAAATGAGTGGTCTCGCCAGATCACCGCAACGGCCACCAGTCCACCTTATCCCGCGTTGCGCCATAAACCCCCTTCAGCCCCTCGGCATTGGCCACCACCACCCGATCGCAATCACTACTTTTCACCTTTTCCAACAGCCCGACCTTGAGCATGCCCTTCAGCACCTGTTCCACGGTGCGATGGTTGAGCTGACAGGCCCGCGCAATCAGATCGATCGGCAAGTCAAAGGTAAATGTGCCATTGACCTGGGGCTGGTTACCGAGCGATCGCTCCTGATACACCAACGCCCGCAACAGTGCCGCCACCGCCTGGGGCGGATAGGTACTGCAATTGAGCAGGTGATATTGAAACTTCTCCCGTAATTCAAACAGCAACCCATAGCGCTGGCGAACACTTTCGTGGTTTTTGTAGAGCACCTCGATCGCCCCCAACGGAATCTTGATAATATCCGTCGTCTTATAGGCCTCCACCATACTCGGGAAGCCGCGACTGATCACCCCGTAGCTAAAGGCCAAATTTTGCATGCCAAAACAGCTGCCGGGATAGGTCATGGCAATCACTCGGTCGAGGGGAGTACTGCGTGATATCACTGGTCCTCCTGACACGATCGCATACAAAAACTCTAGCGAAACCCCAGGTCGAAACGCCGTGTACACCGGACGGCTCGAATAGAGCTTTTCCAGAACCAGCGCACTGCCGCCTAGCGCCGCCGCAAAATCTGCGGCTGCCAAGCCCTGAAACAAAAACACAGTTTCTTGCAATTGCTCGATGAGCTCTGACTGGGCCTTAGTTTGGACTCCTGTTTGGGCCTGCTCCTGAGTATTCTTCTGGGCATCCCGCTGCATCTCGATCGCCATCTTCCTCCCTTGCCATCATGGGCCTTGATTCTGGGCCTTTATTAAGTGTGCCTGAATTAAATGTGCCTGAAAACGAGAGCCCTGAAAATAAAATTCACATCAAGTGCATGGGAATTATCTTTGAATTTCAATTCATTTGTGATACGGTTTTATTTGGATTTATTTTTATTCTTATTGCTTAAGATAGCTCCACGATGCAAAAACTGATGCAAAGACTTCAGGTTCGTCAGGCTGAAGGGCGATCGCGCCCCCGATCTCGCTCAATCTCCCCGAGTCTCAAAAGTATGCTTGCCGTCGTGGGGGTGGGCCTGGTCGTCGCCGCGTTGACCCAGGCCTTGGGACTGTCTGGGCAGGCAGGCCTTGCCATCGGCGTGACGCTCGGGACGCTGTTTTTGAATGCTTGCACCCAGCTTCCGGCGGATGTTACGTTCTTGGGTGGTCTCGCGGTGCTATTGGTCAGCGGCGTGCTCAGCGTCGAGGACGGTTTGGCGGGCTTTAGCAACCCTGGCATGGTGACGGTGGGGGTTTTGTTTGTGGTGATTGCGGGGGTCGAGCAGACCGGCGGTATGACCTGGATTTCGCAAAATCTGCTGGGGTTGCCCAAGGGGCAGCTCGGGGCCTTGAGCCGCTTGCTGTTCCCGATCGTCGGCATGAGCGCTTTTTTGAATAACACGCCGATCGTGGCGATGTTTGTGCCGGTGGTGAGCGACTGGGCGCGGAAGTTGCGCATCAGTCCGTCCAAGCTGATGATCCCGCTGAGTTACGGCGCGATTTTTGGCGGAATTTGTACGCTGATTGGCACCAGCACCAACTTGGTGGTCAACGGCCTGATTATTTCCCAGGCCAAGCTACCTGGCTTGGGGATGTTTGATATGACGCCGGTGAGCTTGCCCTGTGCGATCGCAGGCTGCCTCTACATGCTGACCCTGGGCCACCGGCTGCTGCCCGATCGCAAGGCTGCGATCAGCGAACAGGACGACATTCGTCAATACACCGTCGAAATGGTGGTTGAACCGAATAGTCCTTTGGCGGGCAAAACCATTGAGCAAGCTGGATTGCGCCATCTGCCAGGATTGTATTTGGGCAAAATTATTCGAGGCGATCAGACGATTACGGCGGTGTCTCCCCAAGAACGCCTGCGGGAAGCGGATCAGCTGGTGTTCATGGGGATGGTTGATTCGATTGTCGATCTGAAAAAAATGCGTGGTCTTCAGCCTGCCACCAATCAGGTGCTTAAGCTGGATGCGGCCCTGACCGAGCGTTGCTTGATCGAGGCAGTGGTCTCCAATACTTCGCCGATCGCGGGGCAGACGATTCGCGAAGGCCAGTTTCGCAAACGCTACAATGCGGTGGTGCTAGCCGCTGCTCGCAATGGCGAACGCATCCAGGGCAAAATTGGCGATATTTGTCTCCAGCCCGGTGATTCTCTGTTGCTAGAAGCCCATCCATCGTTTTTGAACTTGCAGCGTGCTTCCCGAGATTTTTATTTGATTAGCGGCGTGCCCAACTCCGAGCCGTTGCAGCACTCAAAAGCGCCCCTGGCCCTGGCAATTTTGATTGTGATGGTAGTGGTAGTGGCCTTGGGCTGGGTCGAAATGCTGCTGGGCGCGGTGGTCGCCGCGATGTTGATGGTGGTGACGCGCTGCTGTGCCGTGGAGCGATCGCTCCGGGGCATTGACTGGTCTTTGCTGCTGGTGATTGCGGCGGCCTTGGGCATTGGCAAGGGGCTGGAGGTGACGGGGGCGGCGGCGGCGATCGCCCAAGCGATTTTGGCTCCGGCCAATCAAAATCCCTGGTTGGCCCTGACGCTCATCTATGGCGCAACGACGATTTTGACCGAAGTGATTACCAATAATGCAGCGGCGGCGCTGGTGTTTCCGGTGGCGCTGTCGGTGTCCCAGAGTTTGGGGGTGAGCTTTATGCCGTTTGCGATCGCCATTATGGTCGGTGCTTCCGCGAGTTTTTCTACGCCGATTGGCTACCAAACCAATTTGATGGTTTATGGCCCTGGGGGGTATCGGTTCACGGATTTTATGCGGGTGGGGATTCCGCTGAATTTGATGTTTTGGGTGATTACGGTTGCTCTGACACCTTTGTTTTTCCCATTTTGAGGTTTAGTGCGTGGGGTGGGTTTGGGAGGGAATTGTAATTCTTGTTCTCTTCAGGGATGAGATAGAAAATCCCTTCCTGGGCGACCAAAGAAAGCAATTATTTAAGCAGCAAAACAGCTTTATTTAGATTTGCTAGAATGATAGAAACTGTTATCTTTCGGGTGTTGAAAACGCCTGTGTATGGGAGCTGTTAGGGGTGTCATTATCTGTGCTACCTAGACAAGACCTATCGAGAAGAGCAATATGTCTATCGCTTTAGCCAGTGGCTGTGCGCCATGGGCAGCTTCGCCAGCCCACTTGCCTTTGCAGCACTACCCCGCACAATATTGACAGATTGGCAATTCTCTCCCCCTCAAATCCCGCCATGCCCCCCGAATCAAACGGATTTCTCAGCCATTGGCAAGACGCCCTGACCCTGGGTTGCTATTTTGCCTTCACCGCATTTATTGCTTGGCAGATTTTCACGCGCAGTTGATTTCACTCGCAGTTGATTTCACTCGCAGTTGATTTCACTCGCAGTTAATTTCACGCGTAAGGGGCTGAACCGCTTCGGCAAGCACAACATAAAACGGATCTGCCCCCGGTAGACCGAACCGTTGAAAAATTGAGGGCGAGGCCTGGATCACCGCTTCGGGTTCTGCGAACCCTGGCGTTGCCCGAAAGTAGGACTTAACCCACTCAACGCGACCGATTTCCGAGGCTTGGGTCCAAGCCTGAATGGCTTTGTGAGGAAACATCCGGTTCGAGAAACTGACGATCGCCACCCCTCCCGGCTTCAGTACCCGTCGCATTTCGGCAAAGACCTGCTCGGGCTGTTGCAAATACTGCACTGACACCGTATTGAGCACCGCATCAAAACTCTCGTCCTCCAGCGGCAGCCGGGGATTTTCGTTCAGGTTTTGGACAAAAAATGGTCGAGGCGAGGATTGCGCGCTAGCTCCTCGGCGTTCATGCCATGGCCTTCGACCTGGGCAAAGGCCAGTTCCTCAGGCAGGTGAGAGACCCAGCTGCTCATCAGATCGAGGATGCGGCTTTGGGGCTGTAGGCGCTGGCGATAGAGTTGGGTGAGTTGATCGATAAACCCTTCATCGACATGGGTGACAAAGCGAGGTACACCGTAGAAAAAGCTGTCGCTACTTTCGTCCTGTTTGCGGCGCTGGGCGTCGGTCAAAAGCATGGTAGAGCCGGGGAGAGTGGGGTCAGGGGGTACAGGCAATATCTGGCAAGCGCTACCGATCTAGGCTACCAATCTGGCTACCGATCAGCACTACCGATATCTTACAAAAATAAAAGTAGACAGGGGTTTCGCGCGAACCTGGCCTCCTACAAGGCCGACGCACCCGAACTTTTCGCCAGCTTTACAGGGAGAGTTCCTAGTTTTTACGGTTTTCCACTCCAAAACAGATCGCAGACTGGAAACATAACGAATGCAGGGAAACATCCGAACTGCCGAGCATTCATCGTTTTACCCGCTGTGATCCCATGAAGCGTCCTCCAGCCCAAAAGCTGCTTGCCCAAGTCCTTGCCGGAGCGATTCTGTCCCTCTGCCTATTCAACATGGTTCTGGCTCCGCTCCAGGCCTCCGCCGCTTCTCCAGCTGCCCGGAACAACACCGGTCGATCTGCTGCGCCTTGGAAAGCACCGAAGCAAGGGATCCCTGGCAGCCGAGAGGATGGTGGAACGCGTGCCCAGGCAGGCGGCATGAGCGTCCTTTCGCCCAGGAATGGAGTCATTGCTCTTGCCACCGCACAACCGAGTTTGATGACCCACCTGGATGCTTCGATGGCCTCCCGCAACCTCAAACTGCTGGTGACCGATGAATCGGGCGGCATTCAGTACGAGAAAACGTTTAAGGTTGCAGGAAAAACCGGACTATTCCGCCTGGACTTGGGCGATCGCGGGGCAGGTGCCATGCGGGCTAATCAGGACTACACCTGGTTCCTCAGTGCGTTGCCCGAAAATCCAAATTCGCTCAATTTTGATACCAGCCAGAATCCAACGCTATCGGGTAAACTCCGCCGCCTATCCCCTGGCGAGTGCGGTTCCTTGAGTGCTGAAACCGCCCGACGGTTGGCGAAAGCTGAGCCGCTGCAACAGGCCCGGATTGTTTATGAAGAGTTGGGCTACTGGCACGAATCTGCGGCAATTCTGAGTCAGGTCATTGCCGATCCCAAGACCTCTGCCGCAGCGAAGGAAGAGGCCCGCAGAGCCTGGGGCCAGGTAATGAACCAAGGCGGCCACCCGGAGTTTACGCAACAAATGCCCATCCCCTCTCCCCTGGTCGAGATGAAGCGTTAGCGCGAAGCAGCCCGCAGAAAATCCCAGCTTTGGCCTGTGGCGAGCAGCTCGGTGGCGGCTGCGGCCATCAGTGGCCTTGCAAAGAAAAAGCCTTGGCCATACTCACAGGCAAATTGTTGCAACAGGTTGGCCTGTGCTTGGGTTTCGACGCCTTCGGCAATGATGTCCATCCCCAAATTGTGCCCCAGCGCGATAATCGTTTTGACAATTTCTCGGTTCTCGCTGGCATTTTCCATTTGCATCACAAAGGAGCGATCGATTTTGAGCGTATCCAGCGGAAACCGATGCAGATAGCTGAGGGAAGAATAGCCGGTGCCAAAATCATCGAGTCCCAGTTTGATGTCCAAGGACTTCAGCCGCAACAGGAGCGGAATCGTGGCTTCGACATTGTCCATGACCATGCTCTCAGTCAGTTCGATTTTGATACTGCTGCCAGCGGTTTGGGTCGCCCGGAGCGTCGCGTCGATTTGTTCCACCAAGTCTGGTTGATTGAACTGCTGGGCCGACAGGTTGATGCTCATGATCAAGGGATCGGTGCGGGGTCTTGGGAACTGCTGACGCCAGACTTGAGCCTGCCGACAAGCTTCCGCGAAGATCCACTGGCCCATGGGAATGATCAAGCCAGTTTCTTCGGCAACGGGGATAAATTCTCCGGGGGAGACAATGCCACGTTCTGGGTGCTGCCAGCGCACCAGTGCTTCAAAACCTGCGATCTGTCCGGTTGTTAGATCAACCAAAGGTTGATAGTTGAGGTAAAGTTCCTGGCGCACCAAGGCTTGCTTCAATTCGGTTTCGACGCGAAAACGCTGGGATGCCTGAGTTCGTAGGCTGTGGGAGAAGACCTCATAACGGGCTTTGCCCAGGGATTTGGCGCGGTAGGTGGCGGTGTGGGCGTCTTGGATCAGTTGCTCTGGGTCGTAGCGGTAGCCGAGTTGGGCGAGGCTGATGCCAATGCTGGCGGTGGCGGAGATGGAGCGACCTTCAAGGAGGATGGGCTGGCTGAGTTGGATTTGCAGGTGCTCGGCAAAGTCGATCGCGTCCTGGGAATGGCAGAGGCGCTCGAGTAGAACCCCAAAGGCATCGTTGTCGAGGCGGGCAATTTTGCTCCGAACGCTGGGTTTGTGACGTCTGAGTCGGTAGGCGATCGCCTGCAAAATCTGATCCCCAGCTCGGTGACCCAAGGTTTCGTTAATGGCCTGGAAGCGATCGAGATCAATAAATAAAATCCCCAGGCTTTGGTTTTTTGAAGGCGGCTTTGGCTTCTTCTGGGCTTGGGGAAGGATTGCAAAATCCGGGGCGGTTTGCTGTCGTAGCGATCGCGCCACCTGCCGCTTAAACAATTCCCGATTGGGTAATCCGGTGAGTGGATCTCGCAGCACTGCATAAAAGCCGCGATAGGCCACCATGGCAATACTGGCCAAGATCCAGGCCACCATGGGGGAGGCCACAGGCACCCAGATTGCCTGACTAAACAGCAACAAACCCAGACTGCTGAGGCTACCCAGGCTGATGGCACTGGCCGCCCCCAAAGAGAGGGGATGGGTGAGAGACCACGCGATCGCCCCGCCCAGCAGCGACCAACCCCAAATCCAGAGCAGTTCGACGGCAGTGGGCCAGTGGGTGAGGAGCGATCGCCCCTCCAAAGCGATGTCTAACAGTTGGCTGACCATCTGGGCATGGATCACCACACCCGGTACCCAAAATTCCTCGCGCTGGTCTGCCCCGTAGGGCGTTTGTTTGGTGTCCTTGAGACTGGGGGCCGTTGCGCCAATCAGCACGATTTTGCCCCTGACCAGGGCGGGTTCGAAGTCTCCCTGAAAGACTTGGTGGAATTTCAGACGGGTTGCGACCTGGGTTTGGGAGCGGTAGCGCAGCAGGTATTGATAGCCCGTTGCATCAATGGTGCGATAGCCGCCGCTGTGGGGATTGAGCGATCGCAATGCCCTACCGCCCAGCTTCAGGCTGTCGCCCTCCACGCCAAAGGCCAGCGGCGTCTCCATCACCGCCGGGTCTGCCAAATAGTGGAGCGCGAGGCGCAGCGATAGGCCATACAGTTGCTCGTCCCCCAAGGCGGCAAAGGCAAACTGGCGGCGAATGACGCCGTCTGCGTCTTTGACGAAGTCATTAAACCCAATTTGCTCGGCCTTCATACTCGGCGGCGGCGGAATTTGGTTCGGCCCCAGGTCACCCAGGTAGCGGATGCCGACGACGTTGGGCTTTTGAAGCTGAGTTTGCAGGGCGGCGCTGCCGGGGGGATGTTGGAGGTTGCGGTAGATGTCCAGGCCAATGACGCTGGGCTGATGGGCCTGGAGCTGCTGGAGCACCTGGGTAAGGACGGCGTCCGTGGTCGGCCATTGGGCCTGGGCTTGGAGATCTTGTTCCGTAATTTCGACGATCAGCAGGCGGGGATCGGGGCCGCGATCGCCCTGCAACCGGGTCATCTGGTCAAAGGCCTTCAGCTCCAGCGGTTCTAGCCAGCCGAGACGTTCGGTGCCTGCCATCAGCGCCGTAATCAGCACACTGCCCAGCCAGAACGGCTGTCGGTTCAACGCTTGAGTCAGCGCGCTCAGGCTCCGGAGCCGGGAGAGAGTCTGAAGGGATACATACTGAAGAAAGGAACGCATCACCGCTGATCGCCTCGTTGGGGGAGCTGAAGGGAAAAGGCATAACCCGAAGTGAATCAGGCATGATTATTCTTCAGGGTTCCCAAAAATAGCGTTTGGATCAGAAGGGAGGGCGAACCTGATAGTGGTCTGATGCAGTCCACGTTTCCAACACAAGCCATCGCCCCACTAGGATTCGAGCAACGATCGCAACCAATCCTCCACGCGCTCACCCATGGCTGCCAACGAATAGCGAGCCTCGGCAGCTTGGCGACAAACGCCTCGGTCTAGCTGGTCGAGTTTGGCGATCGCTTCGATCAACCCCGACACACTATCCGGCTCCACCCACCACCCCGTGCTGCCATCCACAATGATTTCCCTTGGCCCCCCCCGCGCGTAGGTCACCACAGGAACCCCGCAGGCGAGGGCTTCAATGGCAACGTTGCCAAAGGCTTCTACCCATTTCGGGGTCATGATCAGGCCTTGACAAAGACCTAGTTGCTGCTGCAATTGATCGGTGGACAAAAAACCACAATATTCCAGGGCCGCGTTGGGGTACTGGGTTTGGATCGATCGCCAGTATGCCTCATCCTGCATCGCCCCCCAGACCTTGAGCGATCGCTGAAGCTGCTGCGCGGCGGAAACAGCATCTTCTAGGCCCTTTTCTGGCGCAATGCGGCCCACCCAGCCGAGGGGGGCAGGCTGGGGAATTTGGGCTCGGAATTGATATTGCGAGAGGTCGAAGCCGTTGTAAAGGATGCAGCAGCGTTCGCCAAAGGCAAAGGTATTCGCCTGGGCACGGCTGTGGACGCCAATGCAGCCCGGAAATCGTTCCAGGGTTTCGCCAATGATCGCATCCATGACATCGGTGAGGGAGCCCATGCTAATCAAATGGGCCACGGGGATGCTAAAAAACGGCGTGAGGTACAGTGGCAGCCAGTCGTAGGCAAAATTAACCAGAATGTCGAAGTCCGTTTGGATCTCTCGTGCGACGGCCCACATGTTCGCCAAGGCGCTGTTGGCTCCTAGGGTAATCAAAGCGTCACGGCCTTGGGTTTGGGTGCTGGTTTGTAGTTGACCTGGCACCTGAATCAGGTCGAAGCCGAGGCCGAGATTTGGGGGTGGGGCGGGTAGGGCAAGCTCGGAAAAAGCGGTTTCTGGGGCTTGGGGTGCGATCGCCCTCACCCGGTGCCCGCGCTGCTGCAGGGCCTTCGCCAAATTCACCAGCGTCAACTCAACGCCACCCCCCATCCCAGACCCCAGGGGGCCAACGGGGGTTGAAACAAACAGAAGATTAAGGGCCATGACCGAGATGATTCACTTAAATGGAATGAAGGATAGACCTCTTGCCCAAACCAAGACCCTCACCCTAAATCCCTCTCCCCTGGTGGGAGAGGGACTTTGAAGTTGCTCCCCTTCTCCCCTTTTGGGAGTAAGGGGCTGGGGGATGAGGGGGCTGTTTCTTTTCATGCAAGAGGTCTAATCGGGAAAAAAAGTAGCAGTGAAGTCACGCATCTAGGACGAACGCGGTTCGCCCCTAGGAGATTACCCCATGGCCAAAAAAGCCCAGTTGCTCAACGCCTTCCTCCTGCACCCTACCACTCTTGGGCTTGGGTGATGGCGTTGGCTGGAGCGATTGCACCTCGTTCTTTAGCGGCTCATCCTTGCGTAAACCCATGGCAATTTTACTGTGTTGTTCAATGCGGCGCATCACCTGCCGGGCTCGCTGAATCACCGAGGGGGGCAAACCGGCTAAGCGTGCAGCTTCAATGCCGTAGGACTTGCTCGCGCCACCGGGTTGAACCTGGTGCAAAAAGATGATTTGGTCATCCAGTTCTTTCACAACCACTTGGAAATTGGCGACATTGGGCAGCACGGACGCAAGTTCGTTCATTTCGTGGTAATGGGTGGCAAAAATGGTGCGCGATCGCAAGCTATCCGCAATATATTCCGCCACAGACCAGGCGATCGACAAGCCATCAAAGGTCGCAGTACCTCGACCAATTTCATCGAGCAAAACGAGGGATTTGGCAGTGGCATGATTCAAAATATTCGCCGTTTCATTCATTTCCACCATGAACGTGGATTGACCCGTCGCGAGGTCATCGACCGCGCCAACGCGGGTGAAAATGCGATCGCAAATCCCCAATTTTGCCGATCTTGCCGGAACAAAACTCCCGACCTGGGCCATTAGCTGAATCAGGCCTGTTTGCCGCAGATAACAGCTTTTTCCACTGGCGTTGGGACCAGTTAGGACAATTAGATCCGGAGCGCAGGCTTGGGGATGAGTCGCAGTTTGAGCCGTGGGTTGAGCCGTGGGTTGAGCCGTGAATTGAGCCGTAGACTTGGGATGTGGATATCCCAAACAAGTCGAATTCGGCACAAAGAAGCCCGTGGGCATGGATTTCTCGACCACGGGGTGGCGTCCGTCGATGATTTCGAGGGTGCGATCGCCGGTCATCTCAGGCCGACAATAATCCTGATACACCGCCACTTCCGCCAGCGCCGCCAGTACATCCGCCGCCGCCACGGCTTGGGCAATTCCCCGAATCAGTTCGGTCTGTGAACCAACTTCTTCACGCAGAGCCGCAAAGATGTCGTATTCAGTTTGGTTGAGGGCTTCTTGGGCATTCAGAATGCGATTTTCCCGATCTTTTAAATCAGGTGTGATGTAGCGTTCTTCGTTGGCAAGGGTTTGCTTGCGAATGTAGTTGTCGGGGATTGAAGCCTGGGTGGTCTTGGCACGGGAAACACTAATGTAGTAGCCAAAAACTTTGTTGTAGCCGACCTTAAGTGAAGGGACACCAGTGCGTTCGCGCTCGCTGGTTTCGAGGTTGGCAATCCACTGGCGATCGCCCTCTAGTTGCGACCGAAAGTCATCTAGCTTAAGGTTAATTCCCGTTCGAATCAACCCACCTTCAGTCAGATAAATTGGGGGTGAATCAACTAGATGTTGATGCAGCTTTTGACCGAGTTGCTCTAGGCCAGCGGGTACCGTTTGCAAATATTTTAGATAGGGCGAGGTGCAGCCTGCTACCAGCTGCGCCAGCTCCGGCAGCCGCGCCAGCGAGTCGGCCAGGGCAACCAAATCCCGAGCGTTGGCCGTACCGGAGGCCGATCGCCCCGAGAGCCTTTCGAGATCATAGATTTCTCGCAACAAACTGCGCAGGGCCTGACGCAAACTTCCCTGATTAACCAGTTCTGCAAGGGTGTCTTGACGCGCCAGAATGCCCTTGCGATCGAGCAGTGGCTGCAACAACCACCGCCGCAATGCCCGCCCGCCCATGGTGGTCATGGTTTGATCGAGAGCCCACAGCAGCGACCCAAAAATGTTCCATCTCGTACAGTTTGGGTGATTTCGAGATTGCGGCGGGTTTGATGATCCAGCACCAAAAATTCAGTGAGTTGGTAGGTGTGCAGCGGTTGTAGCCGCACGGGGGTTTCGCGCTGGGTGTCTTCGAGGTAGTGCAGCAGCCCGCCCGCAGCCCGCACCGCTAAGGGCAGGTGGTCGCACCCCATGCCCTCTAGGGAGCGGAGCTTGAAGCGATGGAGCAGGCGCGATCGCGCCTCCCCCAAGAAAAAGTTCGACTGGGGCCGAAGCGTGTAGCAAAAATTTGACGGCAAACAGTCTGGCACCGCGTCACTGAGCTTCTGTTCACCGGGCCGTAGCAGCCCCACAATATCTGGAGCATCGACGGGATAAAGAACCTCAGAAGGCTGTAGTCTCAACAATTCCTGGGTCAGTTGCTCTAGATCCGAAGTCTGAATCGTCAGAAATTCCCCTGTAGAAATGTCTGCGTAGGCCAGTCCCCAATGCTGTTTTTCAATCACCACCGCCGCCAAAAAATTATTGCGACGGCCATTGAGCATGCCATCTTCGAGAATTGTCCCTGGCGTGATCACCCGTGTAATTTCCCGGCGCACCATCGGCCCCGCCTTCTGGGAAGCCTCTTCGACTTGGTCGCAAATGGCCACGGCATAGCCTTTTTCGACCAGCAGAGCAGCGTAGCGATCGAGGGCATGGTGAGGCACCCCAGACATCGGCACCTTGCCCACATCTTTGCCCGCAGCCTTCGCCGTCAGTACCAGTTCTAGCTCACGCGATATCGTAATCGCATCCTCAAAAAAACACTCAAAAAAATCGCCCATCCGATATAGCAACAGCGCGCTCGGATTCTGGGCCTTGGTCTCGGCGTAGTGGCGCATACTCGGCGTCAGCAAGTCCCAATCCACTTCGCGGGTGCTTTCGTACTGCACCGCGTGCTTGATCAGGGGGGTGGAGCGTTCTGGCGATCGCGCGCCGGACTGCGCATCAGGGCTAGGGGGCGATGGGGTCATAGAACATTGGATCTGGCCATAGGTTCCATTGTAGACAGCGGCTGGGCTCAGTCCATCCGTGTCGCGTCAACGCGTAAGGTATTGAAATGCATGGGGGCTCAGCGAATGACACGGCGAATGACACTGGCCAGACTTAAAGATGCCGCTTGCGGAAGTTAAGCAAGCTTGACGGACTGAGTTTTCGGCTAACACAATTTGATACTAGACAGAGTCACCCCCTCAAGCGTCTGAGGCTCGAGCTGTGCGCCCTCGACCCCGTCAATCGGCACTAACCTACTAAGGGGTGATGGGTGCCGAAAGCCTCATAAACTCAAGGCACTCAACAATGCAAATTTCGTTGATCACTCCTTTGGAAGACAGTGCCGTCAATATGGGCTGCCCATGGTGGGAATGCAACTGCTTGCGGCTTCGCTCTACGTGATGGGTCGATTTCTACTCTAGCTTGGGCAGCGTGAGTCCCAATGAAGGCAAACTTTGAACGCAAACGTTACTACGTTATCAACAGAACTGTTCTGTTGAGCTGTTCTGTTGAGCTGCTCTGTTGATAACGTTCTGTTGATAACGTTCTGTGGATTGGGGTGACCTGCGATCGCCCCAATCCACAGAACAGTGTTAACCCCTTGGCTTGAATAGCCATTTGAAGGGCTTAAACTGCCGCTGCTCCTCCCAAATCCAGACTGACTTCACTCGCCATTTCTGGGAACACCGTTACGACTGCATATTTAATCGCTTCGGTTCGATCCATATAGAGATTCTGAGGGGGCAGTAGATTGAAAACCTTCATCTTTTCAAGTCGACGTTTGGTTTGCCCAGCTGCGCCCACAATCAACACATGACGGCCTTTTTCCACGGCTTCTTTGACCGCATTTTCTAATGCCAACGATGACGTCACGCCCATGTGTGGGACATCGCTCAGATCAAACACAATCGCATCACAATTTTGAATCGCATTGTGTTCGCGAGCAATTGCCTTGGCGACCCCAAAGATCATGGGACCGCTCAATTGGAATAACAGAACACGTCCCTTAGCTTCATCGAGCCAGCGTCTTTCTAGCTCACTCAGATGAATCGTATCATCGGCATCGCTGATCGCTTTCACAGATTGCGATTGTAGAGAACTCATCCGATCGATCGTCAGGATATTGGCAATAAACACACCAATTCCCACTGCTGCAATCAAATCCACCAGAACAGTCAGGAGGATCACCCCATACATGATCAAGGAACCTTTCAGCGAGATTTTGTGAGCGCGCTTGAGGAAATCCCAGTCAATGATGTCGATGCCTACCTTGAGTGCAATCCCAGCCAGTACGGCCAAAGGAATCGTTGCCGCTAATTTTGAAGCCCCTAAAATGACCACGAATAGAACGATCGATCGCGTCAATCCCGAGAGTGCCGTTTGTCCACCGGACTGAATATTCACCACGGTTCCCATCGTGGCACCGGCACCTGCAATCCCACCAAACAAACCGGACATAATGTTTCCTAACCCTTGGCCAATCAACTCTTTATTCGAGTTGTGATCGGTGCGAGTTAAGCTGTCGGCAACCACGGAGGTCAGCAGCGCGTCAATACAGCCCAACATCCCGAGCATCACCGCATCCACAAACATCAGCCGCAGCTCGCCGAGACTAAACGTTGGGATAACCAGATTGGGTAAGCCGCTGGGAATCTCACCAATCCGGCGAATCTCGATATCGCCAAAGACCAGCAATGAGAGAACCGTACCGGCAATCAGTGCAATCAATTGCGGGGGGACAATTCGCTTCCATTTCGAGGGCATGAACCAGATGATGGCCACGGTCAAAGCCGCCAGAAGGGTTTCCGCAGGCTGAATATTGGTCAGCAATGTGGGGATGGCTTGCAAGGTGCCAATCACGCCGCCTTTCGGGCTGGCCTGGCCCAAAAATGGGGCAAGTTGCAAAATCACAAGGATGATGCCGATACCGGACATAAAGCCCGAAATCACCGTATAAGGCATCATCGTGATGTATTTGCCCAGCTTTAAAGTGCCAAAAATAATTTGAAAGATGCCAGCCATCATCACGACGGTAAAGGCCATGGCCAAACCATTTTCGGGATTGGAAGCCACAAAATGGGCAATGACAGCGGTCATGACCACTGTCATCGGCCCCGTCGGCTCGGAGATTAAGGCGGGGGTCCCGCCAAACAAGGCCGCAAAAAATCCGACGAGAACGGCACCCCACAGACCAGAGGCGGCATCAGCACCAGAGGCCACGCCAAAGGCAAGCGCCATGGGCAAGGCGATTACGGCGGCTGTAACACCGCCAAAAAGGTCGCCCCGCAGGTTGCGAAAATGAATCTGATTGGTCAGTTGCATGGATGGATCACCCAAAATGTTAAGGAATATTGTGAAATGTTACGAACAACGGATCCTGCGTCGCCGCGCAGCCCGTGGGGGTAGGTGGCGATCGCAGGTATCCCCCAAGCCTATAGCCAACCTTGAGGTGCGGGCCATCAAGGGTGACAAAGGTTGCAGCAATGCCGGGAATCGCTCTATTTTGTTCATAGATAAAAATCTATGAACTTTTCTGAATTAATTGAGTAATAGCTTAATACAGGACAATGCAGTCGCAGTGATCTAGCCAATCATAATTTTGAATATGAGAGAAAACGTCAGCCGATGAGACCTCACCCCAAGTCTCTAGTTTGGATCTGTGGGTGGCGTCGTTTGTTCGATCACTGCGGGACGCTCCTGGGGCTGACGGGTGATAGCTCGAACGATCAAACTGATTGCAGTCAGCGCCAGGAGCAAAGCCGTGAGCATCAGCAACGACTTTTTGAGCGCCGAGGGGGAGGCTGAAGGGGTCTCTTGCATTTGTTGCAGTGCAGATGAGGATTGTTCGCCCTGCGTTAGAGGAAGGCGTTCTACCCAAGCCGGATTCAACTCACCCGATTGATAGCCACTGACTCGGACGGAGTTTATCCCCGAAATTCCGAGCTTTTGTAACCCTTGTCTCATGAAGGCAAGACTGGCCTTCTTGGAGGGGCAGGGTTGGCTTGCGAGCGAGACGAGGAGCATGGGGCCTTTGCGCTCAACGGCGACCTGAATGCCTTTGTTTTGGAGCGGCCCACTCATGAGTTGCTCGAGGGCTCGGGGATCTCCTGTTTTGGCGAGGGCGAGGGTGGCTTGGGAGTTGCGGTTCTGGACAGGCATAGGATTTAGAGACGATGGGGTGGGTGGGCCTTAGGGACGCCGCAGACCCACTTTCACCCTAGCGAAATCGCATCCAATTGGCACGTGAGTTGGAGCTAGGATGAGAGCCTAGACAAAAATCTTAATGGATTGGGAGGAAGTATGGTATGCCCTGCCCTTGGGCGATACTCTAGAAGTTGGACAGAAGCATAGAGGCCATGCAGCCGAACATGAAGCTTAATTTGAAAGTCTGGCGGCAGGCAGATGCGCAGCAAACCGGGCAGTTTGTCACCTACTCGGTGGCCAACGCAGAGCCTGACATGTCCTTTTTAGAACTGCTGGATGTGCTCAACGAGCAGCTCATCCAGGCGGGCCAAGTTCCTGTGGAGTTCGACCACGACTGCCGCGAGGGCATTTGTGGCTCGTGCAATGTGATGATCAATGGACAAGCCCATGGCCCCCAGTCTCAGACGGCGGTCTGTCAGCTGTATTTGCGCCACTTTGTCGATGGGCAAACGCTGGTGGTCGAGCCCTGGCGGGCGCGGGCGTTTCCGGTGATTAAAGACCTCGTGGTGGATCGTTCGGCGCTCGATCGCATCATCATCGCCGGGGGCTATATCTCCGTTCATACCGGAGCAGCGCCAGATGCCAATGCAACCTTAGTGCCAAAGTCCGATGCCGATGAAGCCTTTGCCTATGCAGCTTGCATTGGCTGCGGGGCCTGTGTGGCCGCTTGCCCCAATGCCTCGGCGTCGCTCTTCACGGCGGCCAAGGTTTCCCATCTGGCGATGCTTCCCCAGGGCCAGCCCGAGCGCCAAGCACGGGTGCAACAGATGACTGATCAGATGGCGGCGGAGGGGTTTGGCGACTGTTCGAACCACGGCGAATGCGAGGCGGTGTGTCCGAAGGGGATTTCGATTGAGGCGATCGCCCAAATGCGGCGCGAATACCTGGGTGCTTGGCTCTAAAGTCTAGCCATTCATCCCCAATCTTGCCATCGATGCCAGCGATCCAGAAGCCAGCTGTTCGAACTCCAACACAGCACCCTAGCCGCCCAGAAGATCTTGTGTAAATTTAATCTGATCGTAGGGCCTGGAACAGACGGACTCATAGCGCAGGGAAAAGTCTATGGGGGTAGGTTTTGGGGCGATCGCATAAATCTTATAACTGCTGACAACACCATCGCCCAGGCAGTTGGAGAAGATCTCCCCGAAGTTTCCACCTGTGTAGCTCAAAGGCTTATAGATGGGCGGTCTATAGCCAAACACATATTGAAAAAAACGAGACTCTACCTGCTTTTCTTGTACGAGTGCTGACACCGACAATGCGTTTGGTTTGTTTAGAATATGCGCCTGTTGGTTTAAAGGATCTGGAAAAAACTGAATCTCAACAACGCGATCATTGCGGTAGTCTATCGTCAGTGTGGCGCGGGGAAACTCTGGAAAGACACGACGCAGCGCGTTTGGAGAATAGGTATAGCGGACAATCCTTGCTTTGTTGAGGGCGTCTGGTGGTAATGTGAGCTTTGTCCAGTATTTGCCGAAGGACTTTTCGATGGTTTGGGACGTTTGGTTCAGCACGTGGCGTCCAGCCCAGGAGGGTTGTGGGTGCACAAGAGCCAGACTCAAAACTATCACGAGGCAGGCGGAAGTCCTTTTGGATATCATGACTTTTGTGCGTGTGGTGTAGGGGTTTGAGATTCTGATCGGCTGTTATGAATGAATGGGTCTTGCCAAAAAATAATTCGTAAAAAGGCACAGACGCTAAACCATCCCAGCCGATCGAAACCATGTCACCGCCTCGACCACTGCCTCTCGAATTGGGGACTGGGGCAACCCAAGCTCTCGTACCGCCTTGCTGGTGTCATAATACATCGACTGGGACGACATACGCACACCATCGAGGGGTACTGTGGGCTGGTAGCCTAGCTTTGCTAGCAGTCTTTCTTCCGTCCAAGCGACGCCCAGCGGCAGCCAGAGCGGCACTGTGGTCTTGGGCGCGGGTAACCCGGTGATCTCGCCCAGGAGTTCTAGCAACTGTTTGAGGGAGGTGTTTTGATGTCCGAGGATGTAGCGGTTCACCTCGCCGTTTTTGCTCTCCGTGGCAACTTTGCCGTGATGCAGTGCCAACCAATGTCCCCAAGCCACGTCTTGCACGTCAATCAAATTGAGACCGGTATCCACGTAGGCGGGCATCTGCCGCCGCAAAAAGCGCAAAATAATACCCCCGGTCGGCGTGGGCTTGAGGTCACGGGGGCCAATCGGGGTTGACGGGTTGACGATGACGACGCTCTGACCTGCGTAGGCGGCTTTGACTGCCTCTTGTTCGGCCCAATATTTGGATTTTTTGTAGTCGCTGATGAGTTTTTCGGGCGGGGATTGATGGGTTTCATCGGCGAGTTGTCCGTCGCTGCGGACGCCGATCGCCGCCACAGAGCTGGTGTAGACAGTGCGCTCAATTCCGGCCTGTTGCGCCGCTGCGAGGACGTTGCGGGTGCCGAGGACATTGGCTTGGTATAGCTGGGGGCGATCGCGCTGCCACAAAGAATACAACGCCGCCACATGGAAACAATAGCGACAGCCGTCCATGGTTTTGGCCAAGTCGGGGTCTGTGAGGGAACCGGTGACCGTTTCGATCGGCAATCCGGCCAAGTTGCTCAGGTCACTGTGGGGGCGCACGAGGGCGCGTACGGAACAGCCTTGCTCGAGCAATAACCGTACCAGATTGGCCCCCACAAAGCCGGTTGCTCCGGTGATAAAGACTCGATCATTCATGGGTTCTTAACTCAGCCGCGAGAAGGAAAACTTGCTCCAGTGCTCTTGTAAATCATCCATTAGCGAATAGACCACCGGCACCACAATCAAACTCAGCAGCGTCGAAGTGATCAAACCGCCGATCGCTGCCACCGCCAAAGGTTGACGCAATTCTGCACCGGCCCCGAGGCCCAGGGCGATCGGCATCATTCCCAAAACCGTCGAGAGCGAGGTCATCAGAATCGGGCGTAGGCGTATTGGGCCTGCGGCCAAAATGGCCTCAGCTTTCGACACGCCCTTGGCTCGGAGCTGGTTGATGTAGTCGATGATCAAAATCGCGCTCTTGTTTACCAAGCCCATCAGCAAAATGATCCCAATCACGGCAATCATGCCGAAGTCGCTTTGGGTGACGACTAGACCCAGCATCGCGCCGACGATCGCCAGGGGCAACGACAGCAGCACCACCAAGGGATCGAGCAGCCGCCGGAACAAGACAACCAGCACCAACAACATGCAACCCACCGACAGCGCCAAGGTCAGGCCAAAACTGCCCAGCACCGAACTGCTGCGGGCCGAATCACCGCCGAGATCGAGCGTTACACCGGCAGGCAGGAGGGCCTGGGCTTCGGCAACGACTGCGTGGGTGGCATCGCCGAGGGCTTGGCCCTGGCGGAGGTTGGCGGTGACGTAGACCGTGCGTTGGCTGTCCTTGCGTTGGATTTCGGTGGGGGCATCGGCAGGTTCGTCTTCGCTGGTGACGGTGACATCGACAAAGCCTTGGCTGCGAATGCGATCGCCAATTTTACCTCCCGTCTGGCGCAGCAGCGCCAAATCGTCCCCTTGCAACGCCACCTGTAGGGGCTTTTCGCCGCCGGTATCGACAAACTGAATGTCTTCGACGCTGGCGGTAAGGCCGTCTAGGTTGGGCAGGGCTTGGCGGACTTGGTCTTGGACGATGGCGGTGTGAACCTGGCGATCGTCCTTGAGCTGAACAAATAGCCGCCCTTGATTGATTGCGCCGCGATCGCCCAGCACCGCAAACACCGATTCCACATTCGGATTTTGGCGCACGGACGCCTCAAGTTGTTCCGCCAACGCTTTGGACTCTTGCAGCGAAAACTGGGTGATTTCGCCGGGGCTGGGTTTGGGCTCAAGGCCGGATTGGGCGGCTTCCAGGGCAGCTGCCGTCGGAATTTTTAGGCTTTGGCCCGGTTGCAATTCGCGGTCGAGGTCGAGCTGATTGGTTTGGGCCAGCTGGGACGCGGCGTAGGGGGAACCCAGCTGGGTGGTGGCGACGCTCCCAGGTATCCCCCGACTGGACGGTGTAGCGCTGAAAGAATTGCTGGCTGAACCGATCTTCGATGCCGGTCGCGA
>JAAUOP010000204.1 GCA_012034805.1 Synechococcales cyanobacterium CRU_2_2
GGATTACCTTGACCAAAGCGAACCATGTATTTCACTTCGATCGCTGGTGGAATCCGGCAGTGGAAGACCAAGCGACTGATCGGGCCTTCCGGATTGGCCAGACCAAAAAATGTCTTCGTCCATAAGTTCATCGCCCTGGGAACTTTGGAAGAGAAAATTGACCAGATGATTGAGGACAAGAAGAAGCTGGCGGGGGCAATCGTGGGAAGTGATGAGTCGTGGTTAAGCAGCTTAGATAATCAGGCATTTAAGCAATTGATTGCCCTGAATCGCAAAGCGGTATTGGATTAGCGCGAATTAAATTACAGGAGGCACATCATGGCAAAGGCAGAATTTGGGCGGAGTTGGTGGAGTCAGCGATTTGTGGGGGCGATCGAACGATTTACCGATTCAGGTCGATTGAGTCGCGGTCGCAGCTACGCGCGTGGCAATAAGGTCAAATCCTTCGACATTAACGCTGGCACCGTGACTGCACAGGTGCGAGGTTCGGTGAATCCTTACTTTGGGGTGTATAAGGAACCGCTCTATCGGACAACGATCGAATTTACGCCGATTAGTGAACCCCAGTGGAATGCCGCGATCGCCTTCATTGCGTCGAAGTCAGGATTCTTGTCAAAGCTCATGATGAATGAGATTCCCGAAAATATTGAAGAACCCTTTGCCACCTTGGGGATTCATCTCTTGCCACAGACCCGCAAGGAACTCAATACGAATTGCTCTTGCCCTGACTACAGCAACCCTTGCAAGCATATTGCCGGAGTGTATTACCTCCTGGGCGCAGCCCTCGATCGCGATCCCTATCTATTGTTTGAACTGCGGGGAATGTCCCGCGATCGATTCCAAAAAGCCCTCGCTGAAACGCCGTTGGGGAAAGCCTTAGCCCAAGAATTAAATAGTGCTGAAATTGTCCCACAACCGATCGAAAGCTATTATCCACGCCCTGCCTTGGTGCCCGTCGGTGAATCTGACCTGAAAACCTTCTGGATGGGAAACAAGCGATTGCCGAAGGATTTGCCGTTACCAGTGCCAAGTCTTGTTTCCGGGGTGCTGGTCAAGCAGCAGGGCGACTTTCCAGCATTTTGGGAAGGGGATAGTTCTTTCCTCGAAACCATGGAGGAAATCTACGATCGGGTTAAGACGAAGAATCAATCAGTGCTTTAGCCTGGTATGACATCTGATCGCAGCAATCACTAGTCATCACGATGCCTCGATCGATATGAACTTACGTTCAGGCTTCGCCAACGCCCAACGGATTGAGCGCAAGCATCTGATGACTTTACGCACCCGGATTAAACGAACGGTGATTGGCTGGTTCATCTGTAGTTATGCATAAGCCGATCGAGTCGGGATTTATCCAAAGGGAGTGAGTTCTATGAACGCCACAACTTATAGCCACTTCCTTCACAGAGAGCGTTCAGATTTTTGTGTAAGCCAGTTGAAGCTCAATAAGTGAAGCGTTCTGGGAACATGATAGCAAAATGGGCAGCGGCGGCTTTCCAATCTTGAATCGGACGTTTCCAACGTTTAGCAATGTTATTCATGGCGAGATACATGAGTTTGAGGACAGATTGTTCATCAGGGAAGACCGCTTTAGTCTTAATCACCTTACGCAGAGAGCGATTCAGCGATTCAATGGCATTGGTGGTGTAGATGACTTTGCGAATCGGTCTGGGGTAATCAAAGATGGGAATGATGTTTTCCCAATGTCTGATCCAGATTTGGCTAATCGCGGGATAGGACTCATCCCACTTAGCGGCAAAGGCATCCAGGGCGGTTTCGGCTTCCTCCAGGGTGGCGGCCTGGTAAATCGGTTTGAGGTCAGCGGCGACGGCCTTGGCCTCCTGCCAGGGGACATGGCGCAGGCTGTTGCGAATCAGATGCACGATACACAACTGCACTTGGGTGTCGGGATAGACCGCCGCAATTGCCTGGGGAAAGCCTTTAAGCCCATCACAACAAGCAATCAGAATATCCTGGAGACCGCGATTCTTGAGGTCGGTTAAGACCTTCAGCCAGAATTTCGCCCCCTCACTTTCAGCTTCGCCGAACCACAGACCCAGCAGTTCTTTGTCACCCTCGTGGGTGATCCCCAGGACGACGTAGACCGCCCGTTTACTCACCCGGCCCGCCACCTTGATATTCACGTACAAGGCATCGAGATAGAGAATTGGGTACAGTTCATCCAAGGGCCGCGATTGCCATGCTTTCACCTCGTCCAGCACCGCATCAGTCACTTCACTAATCAAACTGGCGGAAATATTCACCCCATACAGTTCGGCCAGTTCGGCACTAATTTCACGGGTACCGAGACCACGGGCATAGAGGCTAATGATCTGCTCATCCAGTCCGGCCAACCGACGTTGATGTTTCGGCACCAGAATCGGCTCAAACTCCCCCGCACGGTCACGCGGTATCGACAATTCCATCGCCCCCTGAGACGACTGCACCGTTTTCTTCGAGTGGCCATTGCGGCTATTGCGCCGTGGCTCACCCGACGCATCAAACCCAGCCGCTGTCGGGCCACCCTGCTGGAGGTGATGATTTAATTCCCCCGTCAAAGCCCGCTCAATCAACCGTTGCGTCAACTGTTTGAGTAACCCGGATTCCCCCAGAATATCCTCTGGTTGCGGATTCTCCCCAATCAGATCATCGAGCAATTCATCTAGGCGGCTCACTTCTTTCTTTCGGCGTACCATATTCGGCAATCTCCTGCTGTGTTTCGATTCTAGATCGCTTACACAAAATTCAGATCACTCTCGGAGTTCGCTGATTCTCCGGCATTGACGAGTTCTTACTCTTCGTTTCCCGATCGGAGTCATCTGTCCCTGCAATCGTCTTTAGCCATTTCATGTGGTATCGCCTGGGAGCATGTCATCCTTTGCGGTAGAAAAATAAGTCTTGTATAATCGGGGTTTCAGCCATTCTCGCGGAGTGTACGGGTCATGACCCCAGCCGAAAAAGCGCAAATCGACGCCCATGTCCAAGCGATTGCCAAAATTCTGTATGCGGATGCCGATAAAAGTCAGATGACCAATCTGGGCCAAATTGAAGCCGGAATTCGGGCGCAGATCCAGGAACATGTCAGTCCGCAATTAGGCGTTTTTTTATCACAGCAATTACAGGGACAAATGATGGATACATCCGCACCGTAAAAAGTATATTAGGCCATCTTCCTTTGAGCCAGAAGCAAGGCCAAGTGCTAGGTGTAGAAACTGGCAAGCGCATCAGCCCGTATTTGGAATTATGCTGTTTACGCATCAGTGCAAATGTCAGTTATGCCAATGCAGAATCAGATATAGCAATGCTGACGGGAATTAGCGTAAGCGACAACACCCAACAACGGTTGGTTCAGCGTACCGAATTTCCCGACCCGGTGGCGACAGAACCGATGACCGAAGCCTCTGTCGATGGCGGCAAAGTTCGACTCCGGACGCCTCTGGGTGAAATTTGTATCTGGCGGGATTACAAAGCCGTTGCCACTGACCAAGGTGTGATGGCAGCCCTCCACGACAATCCGCGCTTGATTAATTGGGTCAATCACCAGCCCTTGGCGCGCACCCTCACTTGCCTGGGTGATGGTCATGACGGCATTTGGAACATCATTGCCGCGTTTGCCACTCCCGCCCAACGGCGGGAAGTGCTGGACTGGTATCATCTGATCGAAAATCTGCACAAAGTCGGCGGTTCGCTCAAACGCTTGAGACAAGCCGAAGACTTGCTTTGGAAAGGTCAGGTCGATGACACCCTGGCGCTATTTGCCAATCAGACTCGGAAGCCTGCCCAGAATTTCTGTGCCTATCTCGAAAAGCACCGCGCCCGAATCATTAATTAGGGCTTGCTGAAAAAGTCATCCTCCAGAAATGATACCGAAATCAAAATATTGAGATCGGTTCTGCGCTGAGAGCGGCAGCAAATCAGTGATGGACAAAATTAGGGCTTGTTGTCGATGCAGTTTGCGCTCCAGCGTCCTCCATCTGCCGGATAAGCTGAGCCAAAAGCGCAAAATAAACGGCCTGAGCCGCCGCTCCAAATTCATCACCAGAAAGGTGATAGCGATGCTGGTTTCGGCAGTCGCGGATAACTTGGCCATGACTCTGGCCAAACTAAAGCGGCGTTTGCCCTGGCCAAACTTGCCTTCAATCTGATTGCGCACGCACGCATCCGCTTGTGCTTGTTTGCGGTGTGCGGCTTGGTCTTCGGCTACGGGTCGTCCCAGTGGCGGACCACTCAAGCGAATTCCCCGTTGCTTGCAGTACTGGCGGTTGGCACGGGTGCGATAGATTTGGTCAGCATGGACGGACTCCGGATAGTGACCAAACCGTTGCTTAAATCGTTCCACTTGCGCGGGTAAATCGCCCGACTCATTAAAATTGTCCCAACTGAGCCGTTCGAGAAACACATAACCGCCCGTTGTGCTGGCCGCAATCTTTGCCCCAAACTCGACCGGGGTACCCGCTTTCCCGCGTACAATCGGTCGCACATGGGGCTGCGATAAACTGACAATCCGGTCATCAATCCGATGTTCCTGGTTCTGAGACATCGCCTGTTGTTGACGAAATAATTCACTCACCACCAGTAATTTACGATACGCTTGCTTATTCAATTCCGATAATGATGCACCTGCCGCAATCAATGTATCGATATGACTGAGATTCCGCTTCACATAGTTCAGTTGCTTCCCAATCGCTTTACGCATTGCTTTACGAGTAACTTTGCGTTGCTTCGATACTTTCAAATACTCTCGACGTGCTGTTTGACGGTAGGTACGGGGTTTCTTCTCAACCTCACTACTGACCTGACTGTACAGCACATCAATCACGGCTTCGCTATGTGCTCGTGCCTCATTCAATAAACTCAAGTCCGTCGGATAACGAATATCCGCAGGCGCACAACTCGCATCCATGATCAGTTGTCCCTGATTCGGTGGGGCGGGTGGTTCATCCTCATCATCCGTTGCACGTTCTTCGGCTGGGAGCGATGGCGCGATATTTTCTGCCATCGGCAACGCCTCAGCTTGCGCTACCACTGCGTCATTAATCCGACCCACCCATTCCAGATGCAGTCGTTGGCGAAAATGGACCAGCATCGAAGCGTCAAATGGGGCACTATCGCTGTACTCAGAAAGCCCCAGAAAGTATTGCAGATAGGGATTCTCCCGAATCTGCTCCACCGTCTCTCGGTCGCTGATATTGAGTTTCTCTTTGATGATTAACGCACCCAACGCCATGCGGAACGGCTTGGCTGGAGCACCCATCCCCTGGCTCATTTGCGCTGCATATTCTGCTTCAAAGTCATCCCAGGGAATCATCTCTGCCAGCTTCATCCAGCGGTTATCCGCCGATAATTTACCCCCAATGGTAAATAGAAGTTCTCAATCGATAATTGACCTGGGCTAGTACAGCGATACATCGGCAATTTGGTGCAAGGGTTTTCTCATTTTATCCCGCTTTCCCTTGCACTGCAATCCATTTATGCTGCTTTGTATTCACTCATCCATAGGCATTTAAGCCTTTTTCAGCAAGCCCTAATTAACTAATAAATTGCCGTATTTTCACAGAGACGGAATGGGATTTTATCGTGCATTCTCAGTATTACTGAAGTGAAGCACCGCATTACTACAGATTCAATCTGTCAGTTTTGCTATTTGACGACGTGTGCGATTCCTCCAGAAATTCAAATTATTCGTAGGTAAGTGATCATGGCCAAGGTTGAACGGACTGTATATTTGATTTCTGAGCAACAACGTGAAGCCCTCGTTGGCTATTTGCAAAACCGTCCTTATCGCGAAGTGGCAGCTGGTATCCAGTTCCTCGTAAACGCGCCGACCGCATCGGTGAACGTTGATCTCCCTGAAGATGGATCGATGGAACTCCCCGCTGAAGCTGAAGTTGTGGAAGAAGAAACTCGCGAGCTAGCCGCTGTTTAACTAAGTCCAACGGCATTGCTGCTTCTTTGAAATCCCTTAAACTCTCCTATGCAATGAGTTTAAGGGATTATTTGCTGAAAAATTCACATTTTCTTGATTCCTCATTCGTTAGAAGACCAGTGCCCAAATTCTCCCTCAAAAAATTTAGGGAATATGTTTCAGCGTCTGTTCCCTAATTTTTGGAAGGCCATGCTCTCACCCGATCTCCCCTCACAGCTGGACGAGAATCCCCATCGCGCTATAAAAATCGGCCTCTCCTTCCACCCGACTCAGCCCATACCCACCCAGCAACAACCCCAGCCAGCAACTCAATAAAATGCAGATTCAACCGCGATCGGAGTTGCTCCAACTCAATCACTCCATCGATCGTCGTTAGCTGCGCCCGAATCGCCTCAATCCACAGCGTAATATCCTCTCCATGAGCCACCGATAACGCTTCTGCATGGGCCTCCGCCTCTGTCAGCACAATCTCATCATGCAGTACCTCTAGTAATAAATCCTTCTCCACCGACTCCGCCACCGAGTAGAATTCATCCTCAACGGCTTTAGCCGTTCGGGCAGCCCTGGGTAAGACTTCCGATTCCGCTAGATAATCCTCAAAATCAATCGCCATCCCATTGCCGCACATACCGATCGAAGGC
>JAAUOP010000205.1 GCA_012034805.1 Synechococcales cyanobacterium CRU_2_2
AATCCGTAGATGTGGCTGTCGATCGCAGGCCCGTATCAAATTCCGCAACCAGCCCCTCCGATCGTCCGCGCAGCCCCTAGATTAAACCTAGCCGGTTTCACAGGCTGCCTCCTACCCCCAAAACCCCTTTGCTCAACGCCATGTCTTCCTTCAAACTTTCTCACCCAAATCGTGCCGGCGCGAAACGCTGGATGATCCTCGTCTGCGCTAGTTTAACGCTTGGGGGGGCGATCGCCAGCACGACCACTTTCCCGGCGCTGGGCCAACCCAGTAATCGCCCAAGCCAAATCAGTCAGATGCCTTCACCCGCCGTTATTCAGGCGATTCGTCAAGCCGTCAAGCGACAGTTTGGTATCTCGAAAATCAACCTGGTGAGTGCGACGGAACAAAGCTGGCCCGATGGCTGTTTAGGATTACCCAGCGGCCAAGAAATTTGTACAACCGCGATCGTTCCCGGTTGGCGGGTGGAAGTGAGCGATAATCTGCAAACTTGGGTTTATCGGAGCGATCGCACTGGCCAAACCCTCCGCCTCGAAAATCCCGATCGTACCGTTTTGCCCCAAGCCGTCGCCAGGAAGCTGATTCGACAGGTGGCACGGGAAACCAAGACCCCAGCAGCCAAACTCAGAGTTGCCGCAGTCAGAACTCAATTGTATGACGGTTGTCTTGGCCTCTATCGTCCCAATCAATCCTGTACTGAAATTGCGATTTTTGGCAGGCAGGCGATCATCACTGGCCCTAAGCAAACTTTTGTTTATCACCTGAGTCAGAATGCAGATCGAATTGTTCAAAACAAAACGGCCAGTGGTGCAAAGCGAACGATCAGAGTTTCCTTTGAAACCTTCGGTGAGATTGCACCGATCGCCGCCAATGAAATTTTCCGCAGCAGCACCTCGGGGGATATGACCGGCAGAATGGTCAGCATCGTCCTCACCCAAGATGGCAAAATCACGCGCTATCAATCGTCCCCCACGGAACGGTTTGCACCTGTGCTGATCAAGACCTTATCCAAACAACAACTCAGTGCCTTCCAAGAAACGTTAGAAAATCGCCAGTTTCCCAACCTAAATGGACTCAGCTACTTGACATCCGCCGCCCTGGCCGACTACCCCACCATGACCTATCAAATCCCCTCCGCTGCCACCCAGTTTATCGATTTGGAGCAGGAACGTTTGCCGCGATCGCTCCAACAGGTGATCATGAGCTGGAACGCTTTGATTCAATAGACCTCTTGTACAACCCCGAACCCTCACCCTAAATCCCTCTCCCACCGGGGGAGAGGGACTTTGAAATTGCTCCCCTTCTCCTATTTTGGGAGTAAGGGGCTGGGGGATAAGGGGGGCTGTTTTTTTTCATGCAAGAGGTTTAATAGCGCCAAGTCCACTCAAACCCGCCGATAAAGCTGGAGTGAACACCGCTGAAAAGGCACCATCGAGCGCCGTAGCCCACAAGCATTACCTCAGCCAAACCGCCGCGAGGTCATACCCCAACTCCCCCGACATCTGCCGCAGCAGCGGCAAACTTAAGCCAATCACATTGCTATGACAGCCCTCAATTCTTTCAATCAGAGCACCGCCGCGTCCGTCGAGCGCAAAGCAACCGGCACACTGCATCGGCTCCCCCGTGGCGACATAGGCGCGGATTTCGGGGTCGCTGGCGTCAGCAAAATGCACCCGCGTAGACTGGCAGCGCACCAGGGTTACGTCCCGATTGACGTCAATCAGGGCATGGCCCGTGAGCAGCTCACCCACGTGGCCCCGCATAGATTGCCAACGGGCGATCGCCTCAGCCTCGGTTCCCGGCTTGCCATGGACTTCGCCGTCCAAGACCAGAACCGAATCGCACCCGAGCACCAGGATTGGCTCAGAACCCAGGGTAATGGTTTGGGCCACCACCTTGGCCTTGCCCGTCGCTAGGGCCTGAACCAGGGAAGTAGGATCGGCGATCGCGATCGACGCTTCATCGAACTCGCTGGGCTGAACCATCGGCTCAATGCCGATAGCCTGCAATAGCTGCCGTCGAGCCGGAGAAGCCGAGGCCAAAATAAATTGTGGGAAGGACATGGGAATTGAGGTGACCGAGCAATGAGGTAACCGAGCAATTTAGGTAACCGAGCAATTAGGTAACCGAGAACGAGGAAACAACATCTCTCATCACACCCTTCATCCGCTGCCAACGCGCCTCGGTGGTCGAGGCATTGATCGTGTAGAGCTGACCCCGGTGAACCACGACGCTTGCTACGTCGTGGCGCTCTTGGTCGGGCAGGTGAACGATGTATTCGAGTAAGTAGAACGTGTTCTCACCCAAGGTGCGTTCCTGGGCATCGACCAACTCAGCCGTGCGACCCGAGCCTTCCGGCGCTAGGGCGTTTTTCTGTAGGCTGTAGCCCACTTCCGTTGGGGAACCGAGCTCCCTTAGGTTTTTGCCGTCGGGCACGGCGTTCATCACCACACTGACGTTTTCCGTTGGATTGATAATGTCGTGGAAGACCACATCTGGGCCGCCTTCCTGGGTCAACTGCACTTGAACCCAGCCAATCGGATAGAGAAAGCCGTAGCCATCAATGTTGTCGATGTAGCTCTGGAATCCCGACCCCGACGAAACACAGCCGGACAGGCTGAGGCTTAGAAGAACACAGGAGAAAAATGCGGCTATCTGTTTCAGCATAGGAAGGACGGGTGGCAGGAGTTTTGGCGGAAGTTTATGACAGGATTTGTTTCAATCACTTTACAAAAGTATCCCACGGGATGGGTCGAGTTGCGCTAGCGAGGTTGCGCAGGTTTTCGTCGCCGCCCCCAATCCTGGGCGAGGTATTGGGCGACACTGTCTTCCACATGGTGGCCAATGATGGCGGTTGCGATTTGCTTAATACTATCGGTTGCGTTTGCAACGGCGATCGCCCGATCCGCCGACTCAAACATCTCCCGATCATTATTCTCGTCGCCAAACACGACGAGCTCGTAGTCTGTGAGATTGTGATTTTGGCGTAGCTGGGCGATCGCCGCTGCCTTGGTGAAATAGACGGATGAGAGCTGGGCACGGGCATCCAGCAGGGTTCCGTCGAGATCGGAGACGTACAGGGTCTGAGTCATGGGGGCGGGGGGGGTGCAATCGGGTGAGTGGACTCAAACGCATGATCGCAGAAAATGTATGCCCACAGAAAACGTATGTTTGCAGACTTTGAGCCAAATGCTCGCAGATCAGAATTTGAGCTAACGCCGCACCACCTGGCGGATCCGCCCGACAAATTGGTCAAACTCGGGTAATCGCAGCCGCGCTGCCATGAGGCCAAACACCGCTAGCCCAACGCTACCCGAAACCGCCATTTCGACAAAATACCCGAAGAAGTTGCCTGCTAACCCGCGACTTCCTGACACCCACGACTCAATTCCCAGCATGACAACATAGGCCGTCACCCCTGCAAACACACTCGCCCCCGTGAGGCCAAGCAAAGGCCGCAACCATCGCTGCAGCGGTAACCCATTCAGCCGCTGGTTCAAGAACCACAGCAGCGCAACCATTGAGGCCACATTGACCCCCACGGTCGCTAGCACCAAACCGGGTGTTCCCCAGCCAAAAACGCGCACAAAGATGAAGTCCAAAACCGCATTGACCAGAATGTTCACCATGCTGATGCGAAAGGGGGTTGTACCATCACCCAGGCCATAAAACACCCGCACCAAGACATCTCGACCCAGATAAACGAACATGCCGACGGAATAAGCCATCAGCACCGGCGCAACAATTGCAGACGCATCCGACTGAAAAGCACCCCGTTCATACACCACTTGAACAATGGGTTTAGCGAGGGCAAAAATCAAGCTTCCGAGCGGTAACATGGCGATCGCCGTCAACACCAACCCCTGGCGAATGCGCTCCTTCAACTCCGGCCAATCCTGGGGATCTCGCAGGCGCGAAAACACCGGCAAAAACGGCACCAAAATCATATTGGACAACACCCCCAGGGGAGCTTGTACCAACAAATTGGCATAGTTCAATGCCGAGACCGAGGCCGCTGGATTGGGCAAAAATGACGTGAAGAACATGTCCGTATACACATTAATCTGTAGCATTCCCGAGGCAAACAGCGCTGGCCCCAGCACCCGCATGACATCTCGTACGCCTGGATCATCAAAGCCAAACCGCAGCCGCAAATTGCCCAAACCTTCACGTTTTTGAGCCCATACCTGGGCCAGCCATTGCAAAATGGTGCCTGAGAGCGTGGTGATCGCCAAGACAATCCCTCCGAGGAGTGCATATTGCGGCGTCATGATCTCCGGGCCGAGGGTCAACCCCAGGGCACCAATCCCCAAGATCACCGCTAGGCTCGATAGCAGGGGGCTAATCGAGGGCAGCCAATACTGATCCGCTGCGTTGAGCGCGCCAAAGCCAATACCGATCATGCCTGCAAACCAAGCCATGGGGGCCATGATCTGGAGCTGACGAATGGCGATCGCCCTCACCTCCGGAGCGGTGGCCTGCAACCCCGGTGCGAGCAAGTCGATCATCAGTGGGGCCGCTGCGACGACTATCAGCGTCACGCCCAACAACACAAGACCGACCAGGGTCGAAATGCGTTCGATCAGCGGCCCAGATTCCTGGCGATCGCGCTTGGCCAGGGCGCTGACGATGGCGCTATGAAAGGGGCCATTAATCCCGCCCAGCAAAATCAGAAAGAAACCGGGGATAATACTGGCAAATTCGTAGGCCCCGACGGCGGGGCCAACCCCGAAGGCCGAGGCGATCGCCACTTGCCGCGCTAAACCCATGACTTTGCTGAGTAAGGTTGCGATCGCAACAATTCCCGCAATGCCAGCGAGCGATCGCCCAGTCTTCTGGGACTGAGTCGTTGTGGGGGAGGATTGAGACTCTTCAGGCACAGTCATGGGCACAGATGCAAAGGGAACGGCCTCAAGTATACGGTTCTGCGCAGCCCCGTCGAGGGCTGTCCAAGGATGACAAGTTGGGTTGGGGGCAGCGTACTCGAAGGGGAGCGTGATTGAGGCTTGTTCAACTAACGGTATCTGGGTATCTTGCCGTCGCTGATGAGCCACTGAATCCGGCTTTTTCCCGCTGCAGATGCACTTTTCTTCTTGTCCTGATTACTATCAGCGGTCAATACAAATCGTAGAGGGCGATGTCATGTTTGCGGTCAGCCCAGTCAATGCCGACATAGGCCACATAGGGGGCAGTTGTCATGGTAAATTTGTCCCGTTGATTTGAATTGGATAGAGAGCCCCTGCCGCCTGCACCTGCGAAAAGATTATGGAAAAGGTTGAAGCCCTGTTCCCTGAGAATTCGTTAAAGTGAATTGGACAAAGCGCTAGAGGCGATACGATATGTTAGTAGTCATCGGATGACTGCCGTTGGATGGTCGTCCTCTAGCCCTGGCAGGTGCTCTCGCTTTCTGACGGTAAGCTTTTCTGGGACCGATGTTCTATGGGCCAGGAGCGAACGATATGTTAGTAGACATGAGTTCTGTCGTCCAATGCATGGTCGTCTCCTCTGCCGTCTCCCCATAACCCTGTTGGAGCGGATTGCCGAGAGATCTTGGTGGCAATGCAAAATTTACTTGCAGCCGCTCAACAGGAACGTTAGGCTTACGTCTTGCAGTGCGTAGATCTGTGACCCCCAAATCCACTTTGGGTTATCACTTTTGATAAGCTTTGGGTGTCACCCCTGTCATCTGCCGGAAGACTTTTGTGAGATGAGTTTGATTTGCAAAACCACAATCTAGAGCAATGTCGCTAATTGAAACTGCTTGCTGTTTCAGTAATTGCTTGGCTCGTTCCACACGTTGTTGCATCAAATACTGATAGGGCGCAATTCCCACTGATTGCTTGAAGGATCGGCTAAAGTGGGATTCGCTCATGCTGGTCAGGGTCGCCAGATCCAGAATCGATAAATCTTGTGTCAGATTCGCCTTCATGTAATCAATGACTCGCTCCAACTGCAATTGGGATAAACCGCTGGCTTTGAACTCAAGCGAAGGCTTACTGACTGCGTAGTGCTGCACCAAACGAGCGGCAAGTGCTGTTCCTAACGACTCGCCATACAACCTGCCAGACATACAGCCCGTCTGGATTTCCGTCCTGAGCGCGAGGGCTAATTGCTGGATTACCAGATCATCGATCGAAACCTGTGGAATCAGTTCTACTTCACGCTGCATCAACTCCTGAGTGATTTGATTCACCAATGTTGGACAAATCGCAATCACCGAAAATTCGACTTCCCGATCCCAGTTTGTCCAATGATCTAGAAACGCTGGGATAACATCGACGCGACCGTTGCCATGAGCATAGAGTTTAAGTTTGCCTTCCAAACGACGCTCTGCCCGAAAGCAACTTTTGGGGTCTGTAATCACCAGTGAATGTTGTAGAAGGCAATGCTCCACCGTTTCATGGGGAGGATGGCAGTAGTGAGTGAAGGTTAACCCTTTCCATCCCGTATGATAGCTAGCGACTAACGGTGTTTGTGGAAGCACTCGCGCTACTTCCTGCTGGTTTGTAAAATCAAGTGTGGAGGTTGCATGATTCATCATA
>JAAUOP010000206.1 GCA_012034805.1 Synechococcales cyanobacterium CRU_2_2
TGCGCTTTGACATCGTGACCGCCCATCTCGGCACGGCGCTGCTGTTCTTCGGTACGCTGCTGACCCTAGCAATGCTACTGCGGCCTTACCGGGCCGTTGGCTCTGTGGGCGCGCTGCGCTGGCTGGGGCTGACGGCGACGGTGCTTGTTTATATCCAGAGCATTCTAGGCGGCATCGTGGCCTCCCGTTGGGCACTGCACCAGTGCCTGGGCGGCGGCACGCTGTGCAGCGTCATGAATAGCCACATTGCGGGCGTCGTTCCGGCGACCCTGGCGACTCTGGCTGTGGTGATTGGCACTTGGCGATCGCCCGCCCTACCGGTCATTCTGCGCCGCCTCTCGGGTGCTGCCGGACTCGCCCTGGTCGCCCAAGCCAGCCTCGGTGTTCTGGCCCTCAAGCTGCGGCTTCAGGTCGAACCGCTCACGGTCAGCCACCAAATCGTCGGTGCCGTGTTGTTCGGTATTCTGATCGCCTTCACGGTGCTGGCCTGGCGAGATGCCCAGGCCACGGTTTCGTTAACGGTTAAATAACAGATAATCCCCGCATCGACCGGGTGGATATCGACCGGATGTATGGTGCGACCTATCGCGAAGGAGCAACAGACGCCTGCTGTGCTCCCTTCTCACCTCTCTGACTCATCTCCCTAACCCCCTCCCCATCAGTTGACGATGCAAGAAACTTTTAACATTGCCCCCCAAGTCCATCAAACCTGGCTTCAGGTCGTTCAAAGTTATTACCAACTCACCAAGCCTCGAATTATCTTGCTGTTGTTGATCACCACGGCGGCGGGCGCTTTGGTGGCTTCCCGTGGCGAGGTGGATGCACAACTTTTGCTGGCAATGCTGGTGGGGGGTGCCATGGCCTCTGGCTCGGCGAACACGATCAACTGCTATTACGATCGCGACATCGACTACATCATGGAGCGAACCCGTTGGCGACCACTGCCCTCGGGACGGGTGCAGCCCAGTCATGCGTTGATTTTGGCGGGGGGGTTGGCGATCGCGCCTTTACGCTAATCGCCACCGTGGCCAATTTTCTGGCCGCCAGTCTGGCCATGTCTGGCATCGTCTTCTACGTTTTGGTCTACACCCATTGGCTCAAACGCCACAGCACCCAAAACATCGTCATCGGCGGTGCAGCGGGCGCGATTCCACCGCTGGTGGGCTGGGCTGCGGTTACGGGCGATCTGAGCTGGACACCCTGGCTCATCTTTCTGATTATCTTCCTATGGACGCCGCCCCATTTCTGGGCGCTGGCGCTGATGATTCGTGATGATTATGAATCCGTCGGTGTGCCCATGCTACCGGTGGTCGAAGGCGATGAGGCGACGGTGCGGCAAATCTGGGTTTATTCCCTGCTGTTGATCCCCACCTCATTGCTGTTGGTTTATCCCCTCGGAACCAATGGGGCGCTGTATGGGGCGATCGCCCTCTACCTGGGCACTCAGCTATTGCATCGGGCTTGGCGGCTGTTGCAAGCGCCGAGCGATCGCATCCTCGCCAAATCCCTGTTCAAATTCTCAATTCTCTACCTGATGCTCTTGAGCGCCGCTATGGTGATCGACGTTCTACCCGCAGTCAGCCCGTCTTCCCAAGGATTCATCGATCAAATCGAACGCTTGTTCCATGCGATCCCCATGGTCGGCATCTAGATTAGACCTCTTGAACAAACCAAAGCCCTCAACCTAAATCCCTCTCCCGCCAGGGGAGAGGGACTTTGAAGTGGCTCCCCTTCTCCCATTTTGGGAGTAAGGGGCTGGGGGATGAGGGGGCTGTTTTTTCATGCAAGAGGTCTATTGATGCTCCCGATCGCGCGATCGCGATCATCGCGATCGGCCTGCTCCTCGTCTCAAGCCTTCCCTCCGTAGGGAAGGCTTGAGACGAGGACTAATCTTGTACCCAAATAAACGTAACTCGCTTACCTGGAAGCGCCTGCAAGATTTCCTCTGTCAACATCATTTCGTAGGTGCGCGCCCGAACGCCAAACGCTTTACCCTTAACAAAAACTAACTTGCCACCGGCTAAGTAGGATGTGTCCAGCATTGTGCTCCGCAACCGCGTATCCGCGTCTTCCGCTTCCAAGGACACCAACTCGCGGCCCTTACTGTCCACCACCCGGATTTCCTTCGCCCAGTCCAGCAGCGATCGAAACCCCAACTCAAACTCCGTTGGCCCCAACTCAGGCCGCTCGGCCACCTGATATTGAATCTCATCGCTAGCCTTGAGTAATTCGGGTTCAGCTAGGCGATAGCCCTCACTGCAGGAGAGCGCACGACCAATGCAGTCGCTGGTATTATGCAAATCTTCGAAAGAGATCATTTCATTGGCCTGGGCAGCACCACCCAGGCTCAGCATCAGCGCCACTCCGCCCAGGACACTCCCCAACCGTGGATTGAGCCGCGCAGGAGAAGTCTGGGGAGAACAAGACTGGGAAAACAGGCGTCGTTTCATAGATTTGATGCGGTAGGTCGTGAGTAGGGACAAGTGGGTCGGTATCGCGCTCAAGGCCGCGCCTAGTCTTTAATGGTAAGAGGGTTCCCAATTTACTTTGCCGAGGTACCAAACATGCAGGTAAAAGCTGCCGTTGCCCATAGTCCAGGCCAACCCCTTACCCTGGAAACCGTCGATCTAGAAGGCCCTAAAGCCGGTGAGGTTCTGGTCGAAATCAAGGCAACCGGCATTTGCCACACCGATGCCTACACATTATCCGGCCAGGATCCCGAAGGTTTATTCCCAGCAATTTTAGGACATGAGGGCGCTGGCATTGTCGCTGAAGTGGGGCCAGAGGTCAAAAGCCTCAAGCCTGGAGATCATGTGATTCCCCTATACGTGCCAGAGTGTCGCAATTGCACGTACTGCCTCAGCGGTAAAACCAACCTGTGCCAAGCGATTCGGCTCACCCAAGGGCGCGGTGTCATGCCCGACGGCAGCAGCCGTTTTTCCCTCAAGGGCCAGTCGCTCTACCATTACATGGGTACCTCGACCTTCGCCAACTACACCGTTGTTCCCGAAATTTCCCTCGCCAAGATTCGATCCGATGCCCCCTTTGACAAGGTTTGTTACATCGGCTGCGGCGTGACCACCGGCATTGGCGCGGTCATCAACACGGCCAAGGTGGAAGCCGGAGCCAACGTGGTGGTGTTTGGCCTGGGTGGCATCGGCCTCAACGTCGTCCAAGGCTGCCGCATGGTGGGAGCCAACAAAATTATTGGCGTTGACCTCAATCCCAACCGCAAGGAACTTGCCACGCAATTTGGCATGACCCACTTCGTCAATCCTCAGGAAATCGATGCAGACTTAGTGGACTATCTGGTGGAGCTGACGGGCGGTGGTGCTGACTATAGCTTTGAATGCATTGGCAATGTCAAGGTCATGCGGCAGGCTTTGGAATGTTGCCATAAGGGCTGGGGCGTCAGTGTGATTGTGGGGGTGGCGGGAGCGGGCCAGGAAATTTGTACCAGACCCTTTCAACTGGTGACCGGACGGGTGTGGAAGGGGACGGCCTTTGGGGGTGCCAGGGGGCGCACGGATGTGCCCAAAATTGTCGATTGGTATATGGACGGCAAAATCAACATTGATGATTTGATCACCCATGTGATGCCCCTAGAGCAAATCAATCACGCCTTTGACTTGATGCAAACAGGTCAGTCGATTCGTAGCGTTGTGGTCTTTTAGGCTCCGCAATTTGGCCCAAATTCTTTGGCTTTAGTGACGAACACAACAAACTTGCTGGGAAGGTGAGAGGTTTTGCGATACAGTAAAACGGCCAGAGCTCTGCAACCTGTTGATACATTTCTAACGCCATGCTTCAGGTACCGATTCTGCGTAGCGAAGCCAAATGCTTTGGCGGGAAACTGGGCTTTTACCAGCACTTTTCTGAGCAATGTCAGGCGGAAATGCGGTTCGCCGTGTTTACGCCGCCCCTGGCCAGCCAGAAGCGGGTGCCAGTGCTCTATTGTTTGTCGGGCCTCACCTGCACGGAGGAGAATTTCGTCAGCAAGGCGGGTGCCCAGCGCTACGCGGCTGAAAACGGCATCATGCTTGTGGCTCCTGATACCAGTCCGCGCGGCTTGGGTTTCCCAGGGGAAGCTGAGGACTGGGCATTTGGTAGCGGGGCTGGGTTTTATCTCGACGCTACGGCGGAGCCTTGGGCAAAGCACTACCGGATGTATAGCTATGTGGTTGAGGAATTGCCGCAGCTCATCGGTCAGCATTTTTCGGCCAATACCGATCGCCAGGGCATTATGGGCCATTCCATGGGCGGCCATGGGGCGCTGGTTTGCGCGTTGCGCAATGGCGATCGCTACCTCTCTGTTTCTGCTTTTTCCCCCATTGCAGCTCCGGTGCGATCGCCCTGGGGCAAAAAGGCCTTCACGGGCTATCTCGGCCCCGACGAAGCGACCTGGAAAGCCTACGATGCCAGCGAACTCGTGGCAACCGCCAACTTCGGCGGCAGCATTTTGATTGACCAAGGCACAGCGGATACGTTTTTGGCCGGCCAGCTGATGCCCCAGGTCTTTGAGCAAGCCTGCAACGCTGCAGGTCAGCTACTGACGCTACGGATGCAGCCCGGTTATGACCACAGCTATTACTTTATTGCCACGTTCATGGAAGACCACATCAAGCACCACGCGACAGCACTCTTGGTCTGACACAAAAATACTTCAGCCAACACTTCAGCTCCTTTGGACGCTCGATGTCTACAATTACCGCCAATTACCACCGAACTCTGGCGAGAACCAAAATAAACCGCCTAGACTAAAGAAGGTAAATCGTGTTTGTAATTTCTTCTAAACCTTCCTCTATGCCTCCCGCAGTTTTAATCGAGCAGCTTCAAAAATCCTACGGCACGGTGCAGGCCGTCAAAAATGTTTCACTGCGGGTGGAGCCAGGTGAAATCTTTGGCTTGCTCGGCCCAAATGGCGCAGGGAAAACCACGACGCTGCGCTGCCTTTGTACCCTCAGTACTCCAGATGGCGGTGTGTTAGAAATCAGTGGCGTTTCGGTGCTGGCGAATCCGAAACTGGCAAGACAAAAAATGGGCTACATCGCCCAGGAAGTGGCGCTCGACAAGGTGTTGACGGGGCGGGAGTTGCTGCGGCTCCAGGCGGCGCTGTATCACTTGCCCAGGGCGACCATTGGCGATCGCATCCAAGCCGTCATCGACCTGTTGGCGATCGCCGACTGGGCCGACCAAAAGACCGGCACCTACTCCGGCGGCATCCGCAAGCGCCTGGACTTGGCGGCGGGGTTGCTGCATCAACCGAGTGTGTTGGTGATGGACGAGCCCACGGTGGGGTTAGATATCGAAAGCCGTACGGTGATCTGGAATTTTTGCGTCAGCTGCGCGACCAGGGCATTACGATTTTGATTACGAGTCATTACCTCGAAGAAATCGACGCCCTAGCGGATCGCGTCGCGATTATTGACCAGGGGGAAGTGATTGCGGTGGGCACACCTTCGGAGCTGAAGGATCGATTGGGGGGCGATCGCATCACCTTACGCCTGCGAGAGTTCACCCCCGACAGCGAAGCCCATCAAGTCAAGCAGATGCTTGAGCAACTGCATGTTGTTCAAGAGGTGATTGTCAATGCAGCTCAGGGGAACTCGCTCAATCTGGTGGTGAAAGCCCAAGCTGATTCTTTGTCTACGGTACAACAAGCCTTAAAGGATGCGGGCTTGCCCACCTTTGGCATTGCCCAATCTCGCCCGAGTTTGGATGATGTCTATCTCGCGGCAACGGGGCGAACGTTGATGGATGCGGAGTTGGCGGCGGCGGGAATGCGAGATCTGAAGCAAGAGAACAAGCAAGCAATGAAAGGCAGCTAAAGAGCCTTTCGTCAGATTAATTGCAAGTCGGGCTGATGGTGGGTCGGGCTACAGGTTGGCGGGAATACTAACACTATCCCACTTGCCCATTGAGTGTGTTTGCGTTGTTCCCAACGGAGACAGCCTTGGCTTGCGGGGGTCAACTCAGACTGGCGTCAATTTAACATGATGAAAGACAATGTTCAGGATGGCGTTATCCTGGCCACGATCGCTCTACTGGGGATTTCTTCGGGCTTTTTGCTTTGGCTTTGCCTGGGGCCACTTGGATTCGCGGGCCTTGCCGCAGGCTATGGGGTGGGACTCTCGATTTATTTTGCGCCTTTCCCTGAGACCTAGACTGATGCGAGTCCGACCAGATAGCCCGGTTGATCTGCTGAGCGTCTATGCACCGCCCTAGGTTTGCAACCCAGGGCTAGTTTGGGGAAGAAACCCGCTGAAGGGTTTGGTGGCTCTACTCTGGCGGGAGGCTTGGCCTGGGAGCTGACTTGAGTTCCTTCAGTGAACGGTTTCGGCTAGCCCGAGGTTTTCAACCTCCGGCGGTATTGAGGGTCAAAACTGAGGGGAGCATCCCAAAGATGCAAGAATAGTACGTGTTTTCTAGGATGAGTAGAGAACTCTAGGAGAGCGAATGAATCCATCGAAGGAAGCCCGTCTGCGAGCCTGCCTAGCGGAGCTGTCAGAGCTGCTGTACGAAG
>JAAUOP010000062.1 GCA_012034805.1 Synechococcales cyanobacterium CRU_2_2
ATGAGTCCGCTGATCAAATTCAGCAGGGTCGATTTTCCGGCTCCCGACGGCCCACGAATCCCGACTTCTTGACCCCCAATCAACTCCCAGCTCGGCAGCTCCAGTACTGTTACAGACCCGGATTGGGCATCTGGAAACGCCATGCTCAGATCTACTAACTTCAGCGAGGCTCCAGACATTTCACCAGACCGGATTGGGAACGAGAAGTAAATCGAGTCGTCATGGGTTAAGAGGCCTAGTAACCATTCGGCCTAGTAACCATTCGGCCTAGTAACCATTCGGCCTAGTAACCATTATCCGCCACACAGATCCCTTTGCACTGAATGCCATTGACCGCAGTCCGTAAGCAGTGGGGGCAGAGAACCGGGTCGCGGCGGTTGTCGTTATTGCCGTCAGCCTGTTCGTCTACATCACGCTTACGGTTGTCGCCTTCTGGTGGCATGGGGCGCTCGTTCGGAGCTTGGCGGAAGCCATCGCCCCCCGCAGATAGCCTTGCCTTGTCAGGATCAAGTTTGGGCATGATCAAAAGCGTGCATCCTCAATGCGTACCCGGCTGACAAACCCTGTCTTGGCATCGGTCTTGGTGCCCAAGGAAAGCCTGCCCTTGAGATCAATCAAACTGACATCCGTCGGAATCGCCTGCTTGGGCTGAACCACGACAATGTTGGCGGGCCACTCGGCTTCGGTATCGCAGAAGGGGCACTTATAAAGCGGGAAACGAGTCAAAACAAAAAAGTTGATATCTGGCTTGAGCGGTGGCGCGACGAATCCTCGCATTTGTATAGGCTTACCGTTGAGCTTGAGCGCCAGAGCCGAAAAGGAAGCATCGGCATTGTAGAGATCGCGAAACTGAATGACAGGCCCGGCCGCTCGGGAGGGATACGCGGCAGCAGCCACAGCAGCTCCGCCTAAGGTAACGTATTTGAGACAGTCTCGGCGCTTCATGGGTAGAACCTATGGGGAAAATCGTGAGGGTGAGTGAATCGTGAGGGTGGGCAACTTTTGCTAGCGTAATATAGCGTTGCAGTATTATAAGTCGCCATGCTTGCAATATTGTTCCTTGTTCTGGGCTCTTCAACCGCTAGGGTCTTGAGTGTGTCTTGATTTCGGTCTTTTGGTTTCAGTTTTTTGGTTTCAGTTTTTTGGTTTCAGTTGCTTGATTTCAGTCTTTTGGTTTCACCGAATTGCCCGCCGCTATGATTTCCCTCTCCGCTTCCCTGACTCATCTTGCTTACTTCACCAGAGGAATCAGCCCCACCCGTTACCGCCAGCGAAGCCAGGGATGGGGACGACGGCTTCGGGCGATGCTGCTGTTTTTGCTCAGTTTAGCGTTTGCGCTCAGTATGGCAAGCGCTGCGCCAGCCCAAGCCGCTCGGGAGATCACCTGGGACGATCTCCAGCCCGCCAAAGCGGCCATTGCTGATCCCCTAGCTCACTTGCCGCCGGAGCAGTATGCGAATCTGACCACCGTAGCCCGCACCCGCTGGTGGATCGAAACCGGTGAAACCAGCGCCAATGGCCCTGAGGCGAAACAGGCTGCTCGCCTTAGCCAGTCTTTGGCCCAGCAAGGTGTGGATGTGGACAGGTTGTTGGCCGAGCTGAATCAGTCCAGGACTTGGTGGCAGCAGCAGTCAGAGGCGATTAATCCTCAGCTGGAAGGTCAGTCCGTCAAACTGGCGGGGTTTGTGTTGCCGCTGGAGGTCGATTCTGGCCAGAATGCTCGCCCCGGTCAGCCTGAAAATTTGGCCCATGATGCGGCGAAGGTGCGTGCGGCCCAGGCTCAGGCTTTACGCGATCGCACGCCCTGGCGCTCTCGGCCCACACCGTCTGCGCCCGCCACAGGTGCAGAACCGTTGCGCTTTTTGTTGGTGCCCTACATCGGTGCTTGCGTCCATGTACCGCCCCCCGCCGCCAATCAGATGATCTATGTGGAACCCAGCACGGCGGTTGCACAACCGGGGTTGTTCGATCGCGTTTGGATCGAAGGCCATTTGCGTCGGCAGCCCGGTACTTACGATTTGTTTCTGGTGGATGGCGTCCGCCAGGTCAGGGCCAGTTATGCCCTCGATCTCAAGGCGATTACGCCCTACGAGCCAGACTCGGGCTGGCTGAGTGGGGAGAATTTCCATTTTCAAGGTCCTTGGTGGCAAACGTTGCAGGCCCGTGCTTCGGCCCTGGTGACGGGAACGTTGGTGAACATGCGCGGATCTGCGCAGCCCGGCGAAACCAACCGCTATTCTCCTGCGGCCTTGGGCCTGGGTATTTTGATCGCGTTTGGCTATGGTGTGATTCATACCCTCGGCCCTGGCCACGGCAAAGCGGTCATTATTTCCTACTTTGTGGGAGAGGGAGGGAGTATCAAACGGGGGGTCACCATGGGGCTGCGGGTAGCAGTTTTCCATGTGTTTTCGGCCATTTTGGTGGCGATTGCTACCGATACCGTGGTGCGCCAAACCGCTGGCAGTGCCCCAGCAAGCTATCAAGTGGTGCGTCTCATTAGCTATGGGTCGATCGCACTCATTGGGGCCTGGATGCTTTGGAGCGCCACCCAGCCTGAACCGTTGGCCCTGACGACGGAGCCGAGCGCTCTTTCCCTGAGAGCTGGGACGCTCGGCCCTGTTGGCCTTGATGCGGGTCACCGAGCTGCCAACCCGCTCTCGCCCAATTTGCTCAAAACGGTTTTGGAAGATGACAACCAAATTAATTTTCAATTGAACCAGCGACTCAATCAGAACCCAGGCCAGCCGCACCAGTCAGGCCGCGATTGTGGCTGCTATGCCTGTATTGACCCCAGTCGATCGGGTGAATGGCTCTCCTTGGCGATCGGGGCGGTGCCCTGTAGCGGGGCATTGCTGGTCTTGATTTATGGCTTGGCCAATGATTTGCTTTGGCCTGCGGTGCTGATGGTCGTGGCAATTTCGGCGGGGATGGCGATCGCCCTGGCAGGCATTGGCATGGCCGCGATTGGGTTTCGGCAATGGGCTGATCAGCGGATTGGCGATCGCAAAACCTCCCCAGGACTGTTGCGCGGGATTCGCATCGCGGGGTCTGTGTGTGTGCTCTTGATTGGCACATTTTTATTTGGTCTTACGCTATCGTCGTCCACGCTGCCGACTTGAGTGCTTTTTCCCAAGCGCTTTTCCCAAGCACTTTTCCCAAGCACCTTTCCCAAGCGCTTTCCCGTGTCCTAAGTTCTACTGAATAATTTCGATTAGCTCCTGGGCCTGAACAAAGTCCGGTGTGATTGCGAGTGCTGCCTGAACTTCTGCTAAAGAGGCTTCAACTTTTCCCTGACGGCCCAGCACAATCGCGCGGTTGTAGTGGGCCATGGTGTGAATGCTGGCGGGTTTGGAGGGGCGATCGGACAGGGTGAGCACTTGGTCGATCGCAGCGAGGGCTTGGTCATATTGCTGGAGCTGAATCCGAGCTAAGGATAGATTAATATAGGCTTCGCGATGACTGGGGTTAAGGACAGTGGCGGTCAAGTAGGCATCGGCGGCTTCGTCAATTTTGAATTGGTGATGTAGCGCAACGCCCAGGTTGTAGGAGGTCTCGGCAGAATCAGGCCACTGAAATGCCAGCTGTCGCCAGAGGTCGGCGGCTTCTGGATAGCGTTCTTCTCGCTGGGCGGTTTGCGCCTGACGCAGCAAGCTAGAGGTGTCCGATCGCGCTGGGCTGATCAGGGCAAGGGGAAGCAGAAGCGCGATCGCCCCGGCAACCAAAATTGGACGATACCGGAGGGATGAACGGCGGTGCGTCCAGCTCCGGCGAGGTCGATGGCGAGAAAGGCCCACATGGTTTAGGTCGAGCATGGCGTTGCGTCTGGCGTTAAATCTGGTTTTACGTCTGGCGTTAAATCTGGCGTTGAATCTGGTTTTGCGTCTGGTACTGAACTTGGGTTGTGTCGATTTCGCTCCAAACAGTTGCTCTCATCCTAGTCCGAGATTGCTCCGTTGAACTTGGGTGGATTGGGTTGTTTATATTCGATCAGTTGGGCCGTCTGCCCTCGCCATCGCATCCAGGCATACTTCAGTTGTCCTATCATCTGAGGGAGCTTGGATAAGGTGCAGAATCTGGCATATAGCCAAGCCTGGGCCGAGCTGTCTCCTTGACGACGGCGATCGCGATAAATCTTGTTTGCCAACACGCCATACCCCAGCAGCAGCGACAAACTCAGCCCTTGGGTCACCCCTGCTAGCATCAGTGCAGACCCTGGTATGAGTAGGCCCCAAAACCAGCCGCTGCGCCATTCGTTCACCAAATAGCGTTCCGGTGCCGCGCCATACAAATTCCGGCCCTCAGCCACAAACCAACCGCCCCGAATCGAGCGCATCCACCATTGGCTAAATCGCTGCATTGCTGCATCGTGACGCGTCATATCTGCGTCAATGCGCTGAATTTTCCAGCCCAGTCGCCGCAGTCGTAGGCACATTTCGGGTTCCTCGCCACAGATCAGCGAGGGATTATAGCCCTGAACCTGGGCGATCGCGGACACCCGCATCAGCGCATCCCCCCCACAGGCCGAGGCTTCACCAATCGGCGTGTTCCACTCCATGTCCGCCAGACGATTGTACACGGAAGCCTCCGGAAATTGCTCCCGCCTTCGCCCACAGACAATCGCAAGCTGGGGATCGTCTGTGAGGACAGCGATCGCCCGCCTGAGCCACCCCGCCACTAGCTCGCAATCTCCGTCCATAAACTGGACAAATTCGACCTCGGGAAAGTGAGTCTGTAAGTACTTAAATCCTGTGTTTCGTCCCCGCGCCATCGTAAAGGGCAACGACATATCTAGCTCCAGCACCTGTACCCCCAGCTGATGGGCTGCCTCAACGCTGCCGTCGGTGGAGCCGGAGTCTACGTAGATAATGGGAATATAATCCGAGCGCTCGAACTGAGAGAGGACTGATTGGAGACCACGGATGAGGCGATCGCCCTCATTTCGACCAATCACGACCAATCCAATTGTTTTCATTTCGGTCGGCTCCACAATATCTAACATTATGTTCATGGCTTAAAGAATTTCCTGAATTGGCCAACCCCAGCCCAGCGAAAACCGAATTCCAAGCAATAACACTAACAAACCCAAGAAAAAACTTGTCAGTTTCAAGTCTTGAACGACAAACAAAAGCTGCTCTCGCCAAAGACCGTAGTACAGCACTAAGTAGGAGAACAAGTCACTCAAGGAGAGACCCATAATAGCGCCCTGGATTCCGCCCCAACGGAAGCCCAGCCAAAGTCCAAACATGACCATTGTTAGGCGACCTAAGTTACTGTAAGCCGTATAAATGGGGTGTCCCAAGGCAAGAAGTGCGGGTGTTGCGGTATAGAATAAAGCCGAAAACCAAACTCCAAAGGACAAGATCGGCATCATCCAACTGGCGTCATGGTAGCGATCGTCATAGAGCAAACGAATCGGAAAGTCACCAAAGCTGGTCATGATTGCCAAGACCACTGCTGTGCCTAACAGAATCAGCCACCGCTGTTGGATTGTAGCTGCTTGTAGCGCAGAACGAGGAAGTTCAGCATTTTTGGCGGCGGTAGGGAAGAGAACGCGATAGCTGAGATTCTTGAGAACTTCTCGGGGAAGCGTGGCCAAGGTCAAAGCAACGGTGTACACCCCCAATAGTTCAAAGGACATCATTTTGCTGAGCAAAAATCGATCGGCTTGATCAGCCAAAAACATGAGTGCGGTCGCCAAAAACATCCCCTTACCAAAGGCGAAAATTACTTTAAAAGCTTCGCGATCCCACATTAAATGGTTGTGATAGTGAGGCAGCAAGAAATGACTTGCGACCATCTGAAATACAATGCCGGATAAACTGCCAATACTCAAAGCCCAAATGCTCGGGCTTAGCCAAGACCAGGTGATCAGAACCGTCAAACTAAAAATTTGAATCATCCATTCAAATATCGTAAACACACCCAACTCCATCCGCCGATTGAGTGTGGCTAACGACGTTGAAGTAAATCCTTCCAGAATCGTTGTTAGACCGATAATTGGAATGATTAAGTAGAGGCGATTATCCTCATAAAAATGAGCGACGGGCATGGTTACAGCCAGGCAAACAAACCAGAGCAAAAATCCCCGCACAATTTTAATCGTCCAAGCGGTATTCAGAAAGTCTGGGTCATCTCCCCGCTGATTTTGAATGATGCTCTGATCAATCCCGAGATCCGACATGAGCTCTAGGCCAATGCGTAACGTGTTGGCTAAGGCCATGAGGCCAAAGTATTCGGGAACGAGGAGATGCGTCAAAATCAGATTGCTACCAAAGCGCAAAGATTGGCTGACACCGTAGTTGGCAATAATCCACAGCGTACCGCGTACCGCTGGTCTTTTCAGTGCTTTCATCAGGTTTGCGTTAGGGGCAAGAGAGGGCGCAGGTTTGGGCGCAGGTTTGCGCAAACAATCGGGCTAGGGATTTGGCTTCATCGTAGGCGTCGTGTTTTTGGCTGGTGGCGGCATAACCCGCCAGACCCATGCGCTGAAGCTGTTCGGGTGAGGTTTGCAGTAGGGCGCGGAGTCCCTCTGTCAGAGCTTCAATCGAACCGGCAGGCACTAGCCAACCATTTACACCCGGTTCGACAAGCTCTGGAATACCAGCAATGTAGGTGCTGAGCACTGGACGGCCTAGGCCTAGGGCCTCCATCAACACGACGGGGAGGCCTTCTGCAAAACTCGGCAAAACCAAAGCCCGAGACGATAGGATCAGCTCACGCACGGCGTCTGAGCTGGCCCAGCCGCTGATGGTGATGCGATCGCACAATTCCTGCCGCTCGATCATCTCCTCTAGCTCCCGCCGCATCGGCCCATCCCCCACCAGCACCAGCTCTGCCGGAATATCAGCCCGTTTAAGACGCCCCATCGCCTCGATCAAGAGTGCTTGACCCTTTTGCTCGCATAACCGACCCACGCAAACCAGCCGTGTACTATCGGGGACGGAACCTTGGGGCTCTTGCAAAAATTGCCTGTCAACACCACAATGAACCACTTGGATTTTGCCCCAGTCTTTGTAGGGGCAGAGGCGGTAGAGCTGGCTGCGACCAAAGGAGCTGACTGCAATAACAAAGGCTGCCGATGCGACCTTGCGATCGAGAGCCAAATTGGCTGCTCGGTCAAACTCCTCTGGGCCATGAATCGTCAGGCTGTAACTCGGCCCACCCTGGCTGTAACAGAGCAATGCCAGGGTGGCAGAGTTGGTGCCAAAATGGACATGGAGGTGCTGAATCTCATCCTGTTGACACCAGCACAGCAGCAAGCAGGATTCAACAAAATAGGCTAAATGTTTGAGGAGGCCTTGATCACAGTCAAGACCAAGCCGGACAGCAAGGGCTAGAGTGCGCAGCCATCGCCTCGGATGACCCACTGCCGTGCGAAAAAAGGCGTTTATAAATGCGATTCGATCCTGTTCCAGCAAAATTTGGGTCTGGACAAATTCCTGATGGTCTTGAGGATCTACCAATTCCGCAGCGCAGGACCGCACGGAATAGCGAGAGACCGGAATACCGCAGGCTTCGATCCCGGCAATTTCACGCCGAATAAAGCTATGACTGACCTTGGGATACTGATTGATCAAATAACCCACTCGCATTGGCATAGGAAACCTGTGTCTACTCCTCCTATTTACAGGCGATTGAGGGACGAACCGTAGCTTCTAAAATAAGTTTCTGCAAAGGCTGAGTCGATTTAATTCACAGACAATATACGGTGATTGCAATGAGAATTTAGGTTGTTTTATCGCCGAGTTACAGACATAAATGAGCTTCAATTGAAACAGAAATGAAGGGAGAAATACGTAAGCGGCGATAAGTGACAAGCTGGGTTTGCAAGTCTGGGTTTCAGCTGCAAAGCCTGGGCAAAATTCCTGCATTCTTATGCGTTGCTCATGGCTTAAAAGTCATCTCTTTGGGTGGCAAAGTAGCCCCAGGCATAGGCCACTGGAGCAAGGGTCTCATGCACCGTGAATTCTGCCACGGCGGGGAGAAGGTAAACGTCGAAATAGGCTTCTGTCGCGGGCCATTGCTCCAGTTTTGGATAGACTTGAGACGCAATTTGCTGGATATTCCAGTCCTCAGTGCTGGCTTCTGGGTCGAGGGGGCCGTAGACAGTGATGCCGGGAGGGGGAGCTTGGCCAAGGGCGCGCTGATCGACAACAAGGGGATGCTGGGGAAATCGCTGACCGAGCCCGGTTGTATATGTCATATTGAGAGGGTTTGCTCCGCTGGAGAACTGGCAACCCAGCAGCGCAGCCTTTAAGTACTTTTTATCTTTCGTCAAAGCATGGGCGCGAATTAGGGTGGTGACCTTGGGATTGCCAAAGCTGCTGCCCCAGCCAATCGGTTGGCCAGGTTCCATGCGGGTCCAGCCAAAGGCGGTCTGCTGGCCTAACTTCAGAGAGGTATCGGCCTCTGCCAATAGTGCAGCGCGGGCATTGGCTTGGACGGTAGGGTTGACTCGGGTTTTGGGCAGCCGAGCATAGACAAAGGCAGCATCTCGCTGGTCGTGGCTTTCCCAGCGATAGAGTGGCTGGGTGGGATGTTGAAAAACTGTGGTAGCGAGAAAGATGGTGTGCCAGCGATTGGCTTCGAGGTCTTCCGTAGGATCATTGCTCATCAAGCGCCACAGCTCAACGGCGGCCAAATTTCGGGCATCTTTCACGCCGTGGTGGAGGGCTGTTTTGTCTTTCGCCGATAGTTTTACATAGTGGCGTTCGGCGTAGTCCATGGCCTGGAGGGCACTGGTTCGGTAGCGATCGCTCCGTTCTGGCCAATGGCTTTGCATCTGCGTCGCCGCCCGTGCTGCTACCCCCGCGTAGACATAGCTCGACCAAACGTCAGGGGCATAGGCCATGATGGTTTGGCTCTCCTGCCAACTGGTTTCTCCCCATTTGGGATGATTGGCGGACTCAATACCGCCGCGAATGCCGCCATCTGCCCGCTGGAGCCGCTGGAAAAAATCGAGGCTCCAGAGAGCTTCGTCCAGGACATCGGGCAGTTCATTTTGAGATTCAGGCAACGTGAGCTGAATGCGGTCGGCGGGGGTCACTTCCAACAGCTCTAGCAGCAGCCGAGTGACTTCTAAATGCTGAATGCGTCGATCCCAGTCTCCGGCATCAAAGTAGCCTCCCCAAGCCTTGACGGTTTGATCAGTTTTTCCAGCAACCAAGGCTGCAAAGTTATCCCATTCGTAGTGGAGGCCGTTGCCAGTGGCGAGTAGGGGAGTCGTGGATTGATAAATGCGGGTGCCATCCTCGGGATGGAAGGGGCGCGATCGCCGCACCGACGTAAACGGTGGCCCGAGTTCAATACCGCTGCGCTGGTGGTAGAGCCCTTGAGCCGCTAGCCGAAAGGCTTTTGCCCAAACCTTCGGCCCAATCTCAAATTCAAACGAGCAACCGACGGTTTCGACACAGACGCGGTAGTGGCCGGAGCGTTTGACCGCATCAAAGCGCATTTCGTAGACGGTGGTTTTGTTGTAGTTGCGATCGCGCAGGTCTTCTCCTTCCTCCGCACTCCGGCGCTGCTTAATCTTGCCCTGATAGACTAAAGTGCCCTGAATTTTTTCAGAGTCTATTTTTTCGGGATTGGGGCTACGGTGGCCAGGGCTTTGAATCACCCAAAAATTTAAGTCTTCAGCATAGTGAACACCGCCTCCATCGCCCATCCAGGTGGAGAGGAAGGCGATTTTGCTATCCTCGGGGCCAAAACCAACTTGAGAAACATGTACCGCTTCGCTGAAGTTGCGATCGGGTCGATACTCAAAGCTGCGCTGAGCCTGGACAGTGCCCGATGTATCGATCATGTCTAACCGATACCGTTGTCCTGGTTGCAGCACCTGGGGCAGTTGGAGATAGAGTACATGAGTCTGGGGCCAGGCATTTTCCCAGGGGCCAATTTGGGCCAAGTCGAGGGGCTTACTTTTGCGGAACACCTGTCGGGGGGATTGACCGTTGTGGTAGTGGGGATCTTGGTCGGAAACCAGGCGATAGGTTTGAGGATTGGTTGCCCAGGAAATCTTTAGGAGAGAGCCTTCTAGCCGATCGAAACTTCGCAAAATTTGCCGCTTTTCCCCGACTAATGCCCCCAAAGGCTGATCATTGCGCTCTACCCACAAATTGCCATCATCATCCAAATTTTGGGTGTCATCGGGATGGGGTTGATACCGCCGTTGCTGACCATAAATTGTTTTTCCACTATCAATCCGGATTGCCAAGATGTTTGCTTGAACGGTGTAGAGATCATTGAGTTCAAGGCGATCGCCCTTAGGATGATTGCCTTCAAGATGATTGCCTTCAAGATGATTTTCTCCCAAATAATTTCTGCTGTCCGCCCTAACCTGGCTCGAGCAGGCTGTCAAGCCGAAGCAAAGACCAATCCAAACCCAATGGTGAAGAGCATGCATAGCAAGAAAAGTCTAGAAAATACAAAAAACAAGGTGGCTTCACTATAAACCAAAAAATTTTGTCTCGACGAGTGTGCTTAAAACTGAACTTCAAAACCGAACTTCAAAACTGAACTTCACACGCAAGAGATTCTGATTCAACTCTAGATAAAGTTATAGGCAGATTGCCAGACGAATTGCCAGATAGATTAATTCGCTGAAGATGCTCTTGTCGGCGCTTGATGCTTGATTTGATACATGATATGCCTGAATTTACTGATCCTAAACTCACGAAATCTGAATTTTCTGAATCTGAATTAGCTGAGTCTAGACTAACCCGTTCTAAGCACACTAGACCTAAGCTCGCTATCTCTAAACTTGCGTGGCTTGAGCGGGGGTTTGCCATTTTGGGCCTACTCTTTTTTCTCTCTCCGATTGGAGTTCCGCCCCAGTTGCCAAGCGGAGTCTTGTCTATTTGGCGCTACTCGGTTTGGGGCTTGGCAATTTTACTGCTATTGCCGCGCCACAAACATGCCCTCTACACCGCCACCCGAGACCCTTGGCTTTGGGCCTTGGTGATGCTCGAAGCACTCTCATTCCTGTGGTCTTCTAGTCCAGAAGTTTCCAAGGAAGGAACCCGAGAAGTGTTGCAAATGACCACGTTTGGACTTTACTTGGCGACTCGGTTTACGCCGCGTCAGCAGGTTAAATTGGTGGCGATCACCTTCGGAATCAGCGGCCTACTTTCCCTGGCTGCCGGGGTAGTGATGCCTGCAGTTGCGATTCACAGCACCGATCATCCTGGTGCCTGGCGTGGTTTGTTTGACTACAAAAACACCCTCGGCAGCTACATGGTCGTCAGTGTGGTGAGCTGTTTCTTGTTGGCGACCGATCGGGTTGGCAAGAGCCGCTGGGCTTGGTCTGGCGTTGGACTCGGTGTTTTGCTGATTTTGCTTTCGACCTCGAAGACATCGCTAGTCGTTTCGATCTTGGTCATGTCATTGATTTATTTTTGTCAAAACTTTAAGCTGCGGGGTAAGGTGGCGGTCATTGCTTTGGATTTGACTTTTCTACTCGTGAGCGGCTTGCTTGTGTTTGCGGTGAGCCAGTGGGTGCCGTTGCTCACCAGCTTAGGCAAGGATCCGACGATGACCGGACGAACACCCATGTGGGCAGTGATGATTGCACGAATTTGGGATAGCCCACTGCTAGGGTATGGCCGGGCGGCGTTTTGGGCGGAGGGCAGTCCCTATGCATTGGAGGCAGGCTCGGCGGTGTCGATGAATTTTATTCCGCCTCATGCCCATAACGGCTTTATTGAAGTGGCGCTAGATGTGGGTCTTTTGGGATTAGTTTTATTTTTGATCAGTTTTTTTAGAGCATTATTTCAGGCGATCGCCCGTGCTTCCATGAGTCGTAACAGCGGCGATCTTTGGCCCCTCGGAATTTTGACGTTTTTGGCCTTAAATAATGTCACAGAGAGCTATTTATTGCGTCTGAGTAATGCCTACTGGATTTTGTATGTCGTGGTGGCATTATCGCTGCCGAAATTGAGTCATCAATCCAGCCAAATCAACAGGTTCCTTGACCTGAGGATAAGGCTGGCGATCGCTCACCAACAAGACAAGACAGGACAGAACAAGACGCGTTAGATTGAACAGTGTAGAATGCACATATTTGCAGTAGGGAACCCTGTTGATCTGGATAATGCTTGGGTTAGGTGGTTTCTGCATCTTGTTCTTTCAGCCTCGGTGGTTGCTTGCAGGGTTCACCCGTGTCAATCCGGGCGCTTTGTTTTTTGTCCAGACGGATCAACCCTTCATTGCACTCACCATTGATGATGGGCCTTGGGAGGGAACAACCTCGCTGATTTTAGCGGTGCTGGCAGAGTACGATGCGCAAGCAACTTTTTTTGTGATTGGCGATCGCTTACCTGGCCAGCAAGCCTTGCTAGACCGCATGATCGCGGAAGGCCACGAACTCGGCAATCACCTCAGCCACGACGAAGCCAGCGCGAAGCTATCGCCCTCAGAATTTGAAAGCGACCTACTCACAACTGGGGCCGCTTTGGCTGCCCACGCCCAGCCTCGATGGTTAAGGCCGGGTATGGGTTGGTATACCCCCCAAATGATTGCGATCGCCCAGAAGCACAACTACCGGGTTGTCCTAGGTGATATTTTTCCCTACGATACCCACATTCCTTCATCCGTGTTTGCTCAGCAACACATTCTGTGGAATGCCCGACCCGGCAGTGTGATCGTGTTGCACGATGGCATTAACAACCGGGGTCAGCGTACAGTGGCTACACTGCGTCGCATTTTGCCCCAGCTCCAACAGCGGGGTTATCGCATCGTCACGTTATCAGCACTGGCCCATGCCGTAATCCTGGATAACTGACCAAACGTCCAGACGCTGTAGTCTCAAGCGCAACTCGACGATGGTTTTCAGCGCAGTTTGACAATTTTGGCTGGAACTCCGGCGACGGTGGCTCCCGCTGGAACATCGTGTAAAACGACTGCATTGGCTCCCACCTGGACATCATCACCAACCTGGATGGCTCCAAATAGCTTTGCACCTGCACCGACATTGACGCGATCGCCCAACACTGGCGCATCCAAAGGCCGTGCTAGATGACGATTTCCCAGGGTGACGCCTTGGCGCAAAATGCAATCATCCCCAATCGTGCAATAGCCATGAACCACGATCGCCCCCTGGTGTTCAATCACCACCCGGCGACCCAGATTCACCGTGTACGGCAGCTCAATGCCATAGCCATTGCGAACCTTGCGGTAGAGCATACGATACAACAAACTCACAGGGGCTCGCCATAGCTTGGGCCGAATCCCCATGCGCCATACTCCAAAGCGCTGCACCGCAACGGCCCGAAACCCTGGCAGTGTCCAGTCCCGACCGTGAGCAATCCAGTCTTCTGCAATTTGAGACCAGAGTCCCAGGTCAGTCGGTGCGACGGGTTCAGTGGTCACTTCTACGGCTTCAGTCGTCTTGGTCTCGATCCGGTTCGGCATCATGTTCGACGTGACCCCATAAAGGATGGCATTAATCTACGCTTTGACTTTGGCCCCAGAATCTTTCCAGAACCGAGCGAGTCTTTGCGATGCTTCTCTTGGGAGCGACTGGCGCTTCCGGAGCTGCTGTCACCTCCGTAGTGAAAAGGGTTGTCTCCGTTGTTTTTCAGATCGACCCGGTTGGCAACCAACCCCAGAACGTTAGGACTCGATCGCTCCAAAAGCTGTTTTGCAACGTTAGCACTATCAATATTGACAAGACCTGGTTGCATCACCAATAAAACGCCATCGACCATTGTCCCCAAGATCGCGGCATCCGCTATACCTGAGAGGGGAGGTGTATCAAAAATGATGTAGTCATACTGTTTCGATAACTGTTCGATTAGCTGCGTCATCTGCTTAGAATCAACCAGTGCCGAGGGATTGGGGGGCACGAGGCCTGCGGTCAGCACAGAGAGACGATTGCTCACTGACTGAACTGAGTTTTCAAACCGCTCTTGGCCGATAATGATGTTGCTGAGTCCCACGGTATTGGCGAGCCCCCATAAATGGTGTTGAGACGGGTTGCGCATGTCTGCATCCACAATTAAAACCCGCCGTCCGAACTGGGCCATCGCTGCCGCTAGATTCGCGGTCACCTCCGATTTTCCCTCCCCCGCGACCGAACTGGTGATGACGAGGCTTTTTAAGGGGCGATCGGCGCTCATAAATTTTAGGTTGGCCCGCAACATTTGATAGGACTCGTTGACGAGCGATCGCGGTGAACTCGCAACCACAATCCGGGGCGAAAGTCTCTTCCCACTGCCCATTTCAAGACTATTCATTTTGATACTGTCTGTTTCGATACTGTCTGTTTCTACGGTGGTGTACTGGGGGATGAGACCCACCAAAGTTTGGTTAAATAGCAACTTGGCATCGGACACCGTTCGCACCGAACGATCGAGCAAGTCTGCCAAAAATGCCGCCGCAATGCCGAGGGATAGCCCAACAAAGGTACCTCCTGCCAACAGCATTAGCTGCATTTTGTTGCTGGCGTGACGCGGGACACTGGCCTGCTGAATGATGCGAGAGTTGCCCATGTTTTGATTTTCGGCTACACGGATTTCCTGGAGCTTTTTCAGCAGGGATTCATAAATACCCTGGGCCGCTTTCAGCCGTCGCTCCAGTTCTTGCTGGCGTTTTTGCAGCGAGGGAATACGGCTGGCTTGGTTGCGGTGGGTGGCGCGGGCCTCGAGCAGCGATTGCAACTGTTGGTCTAGGCCTGCTCGCTCAATTTCGACTTGGGCGAGCTTGGCCGCGAGGGACTGTTGTAAATCTCCTTGTTGCAGGAGGCCGGGTGCAATCTGATCTGCTGCGTCCATTGAGTCAGTGCCCAGTTTGTCTGTCCCCGGCTTTCCAGTGGCAAGAATAGCTTGGGTTCGTTGATTGAGGAGCGATCGCAGCGCCTCTTCTTCCTGCTGTAATTTCTGCACCTGCGGACTATCGTCCCGGTAGGTCGTGCCAACTTCGGTCAGTTTTTCCTGTGCAGCCTGGTATTGATTCAGCACATCCTGAACACCCTTGGACTTATTCAGGGTGTTGAGTGCGATGGCCTGTTCGGTGGAGAGTCCTGACTTTTGCCGTAACTCCTGAGCCTGGGCGCTGACGTCCCGAAACTGGGCACGGACTGTATTGATGCGGGAGTCGAGCTCGCCCACCAGGGAAACCAGCCGTGTGGATTCGTCCTGGAGTGAGACAATTTTGTGGGTATCGAGGAACTGCCGCAGTGCCTCTGCGGCTAGATCTACTTCCAACTGAGTCGGTTTGAGCTGAGATGTAATGAACTCTCTGGCAGCACGGGTTTCGGTGCGATTGTTTAGGATGTCACTGGCAATATAAGCCTGCATAATCTCGTTAACCACCGTGGCTGCGACTTCCGCATTCTCGGATTGAAATACAACTTTGAGGACATCAGTGCCTGGTAGCGGTTCTACGGTCAGGCTGGTGACGAGGGCACTGGGTTCAAGGAGTTTACCGTCATCGTCTCGGAGATTGAGACGGGCGATCGCCCCTTCCAGAATGGGTGCAGATTGCAAAATCACCGCTTGGGTGGTCAGTGGACTGCTTTTGGTATTGAGGGACTTGAGTTCTTCTAGGCTGCTATTGACCTCTAGCAGCGACGAGGCGCGGTTGAGCTGAAACAACAGTTTGCCTTCTGCGGTGTAGACGGGCTGCTGCAGGCTGGCTGCCAAGCCCGCCAGACCTACGCAGGAAGCTAACATACCTCCCATCACCAGCCAGCGTCGCTGCAAGACCTGGAAATACTTTTGGAGGTTGATCTCTTCTGCGTCGAATCTAGATTCCATAGTTGCCACTACTGTAGTTGCCACTGCTACCTGAGTCCGACGTCTAAGTCCAAAGAAGTCTACTCCTCAAGCATTTCTATCCCAGAGACTGGCATCAGGAAAATCATCGAAGTCCCTATTTTTGTTTCGGTTTCAAAGAATAATTGAGTGTGATGAATTGATTAAAAACTCGATACCCGACACTATATCTACTGAGTTGGCGACTCAGTTAAAAGGCAAGCAAAAGGCAGGAAATCATTGATTTCCTGCCTCGGTGGGAATGCGACTAGAAATTAGATGTGACTAAACAAACATCAAAGATTTCCGCTAGCAATTCCTGACAATGGCATGGCGCTAGGCCAATGCTGGGATACTGTCTGGCAGCGCCGCCTGTTTGAGGAGTTCTTGAAGCTTTTCGCCTTCAATGACTTCGGTCTCTAGGATTTGCTTGGCGATCGCCTCCAGCAAGTCGCGATTATTTTTGAGAATGCTGCGGGCCTGGTCGCGGGCCGCTTCTACAATACCTTTGACCTCACCGTCGATCGCCTTGGCCGTCTCCTCGCTCACCATCCGGCGAGGATTGCCCATGCCCTCTTGGCCCAGGAAATTGTTTTGTCCACCCTTTTCATAGGCTAGGGGGCCCAGAACCTTGCTCATGCCGTAGGTCATCACCATGCGTTCCGCCAGCTCCGTAGCCCGCTGAAGGTCATTGGCAGCCCCCGTGGTCACACTCCCAAAGATAATTTCCTCCGCCGCTCGCCCACCCAACAGCGTGGCAATTTGACCGTGCAGTTCCGCTTCGCTCATCAAAAAGCGATCCTCTGTCGGCATCTGCAACGTGTAACCCAGAGCCGCCATGCCACGCGGAATAATCGAGATCTTGGCAACCTTGCTGCCGCCGGGCATCAGCGCACCAACTAGGGCATGGCCGACTTCGTGGTAGGCGACGATGGTTTTTTCCGTTTCGTTGAGCACACGGCTCTTTTTCTCGAGACCGGCAACGACCCGTTCGATCGCCTCGTTAAAATCCGCCTGAGCAACGCTTTCTCGCTGGGTTCGAGCGGCCAAGAGTGCTGCCTCGTTAACCAAGTTAGCCAGATCGGCCCCAGCAAACCCTGGGGTACGGGCCGCGATCTGGTGCAAATCGACGGCCTCGTCCAGCTTCACCTTGCGAGCATAGATATTGAGAATCTCTTCCCGCCCCGACAAATCAGGCCGATCCACCAACACCTGGCGATCGAACCGTCCCGGACGCAACAGCGCTTGGTCTAGGGTCTCCGGTCGGTTCGTGGCCGCCAAGACAATCACGGTGGCATCCCCGACCGCAAACCCGTCCATCTCGGTCAACAGTTGGTTGAGCGTCTGCTCCCGTTCGTCATTGCCCCCCGCAAAGGGGCCGCTGGCCCGAGACTTGCCGATGGCATCGAGCTCGTCAATAAAGATAATACAGGGGGCCTGTTTTTTGGCCTGTTCAAAGAGGTCTCGCACCCGTGCTGCGCCAGCTCCCACAAACAGCTCGACAAATTCCGAGCCCGAAATACTAAAGAACGGAACCCCCGCTTCACCTGCGACGGCTTTAGCCATGAGCGTTTTGCCCGTTCCCGGTGGCCCGACTAACAGCACACCCTTCGGAATTCGAGCACCGATTTTCAAAAACCGCTGGGGTGACTTGAGAAACTCGACCACTTCCTCGAGTTCCACCTTGGCCTCTTCGACCCCCGCCACATCGGCAAAGGTTGTTTTGGTATCATCTCCCTCGACGTAGAGCTTGGCCTTGCTGCGGGTGAAGGAGAGCGCCCCTCGACCGCCACCGCCCAGTCCCCCCCCTTGGCGAGCGGCAAAAAACTGGAAGATGGCAACAAAAATCAGCGGCGGAACAACCCAGCCCAACAGTGTGGTGAACCAACGGTTTTTGGGCGGGGTCGGGGCAGCAAACTCGACGCCATTGGCCTCGAGGCGCTTGGGCAATTCCAGATCAAAAATGGGCGTTGTACTAAAGACTTGCCCAACTTCTTCACCCTCGGCAGGTTTGAGCTGGTAGCGAATTTCTTCTTGACTGACCGAAGCCCGTTCGACGGTGCCATTGCCGACCTGATTGATAAACATGCTGTAGGGCACTCGAGAGATCGAAGGCCCCAGAATGCCCGGCAAGAAGATATTGGTGAGTAGAAGTAGGCCCGACAAGGTGAGCACGAGGTTGCCGATCTGAAACTGGCGGGGTTTACGAGAATTGTCTTTAATAGCCATGGACACTCCTAGAATCGGCCTCGGTCAGCCCAAATCGCAACGAGGATTGTATAATACCTAGATTTGACCGGTAGACATTCGCCTTGCCAGTCTGGCGAATGTCTTAGACAATCTGGGTTGCGTCGGGTCGGACTAAGCCTTGTGTTTCTTAAGTTTAAAGGGCGTGTGAAAAATCGGAAATTTTCCCTAGGGAGGGATTTCCAGCCCGAAAGCCCAGGTGAGACAACGGAAATTGGCCCTTGACAAAAGCTGCTGACAAAAGCTGCTGACAGAAGCGGCTTGATGAAGAAAATGTAAACGATTGCAACGAAATAGCGGGAGTGTTAGGTTTAAGTCCTATTCGCAATCTTGTTGGTAATACTGAGACTCCCTGAGTGTTTATGCCCAATCTGTCTGAGGCGATCGCTCCCCCCGCTCCCGTATTCCCGTCCAAGCTCATCGCCTTGGGCGACAGCACGGTCTATGGCTATGGCGATCCGGAAGGCGGCGGTTGGGTTGAAGGGTTGCGCCGTCGCTGGATGGGCTTGGGTCAAGCTGGCCCGGTGCTCTACAACCTGGGTGTTCGGGGCGATGGCGTCAAGCAGGTGGCCCAGCGCCTTGAGGCCGAATTTTCCCGGCGAGGTGAGCTGCGCCATCGAGTACCTGAGGCGATTATTTTGTCGGTCGGGACCAATGATTCGGCGCGATTGGGTCATGCAGGCGGACGCAATCATACGGAGTTGGGAGCGTTTACAGAGGCGATCGCCCACCTGATCGAACAGTCCCAGCGTCTCGCGCCCCAGGTTTATTTTGTCGGCATGACCCCGGTGAATGAGGCAAACATGCCATTTATGGACTGTCTGTATTACAGCCATGCCGAGCAGCAGCGCTACAAACGTGTCACCCGCCAGGCCTGTGAACTTCGGCAGGTGCCCTATTTAGACATATTTGACCTCTGGATGGCCCAGGGGGAGGCTTGGCGGCGCGATCGCCTCTGGCACGACGGCCTCCACCCCAACACGTTGGGCTACGAAGCCCTACTGGATACGGTTCTCACCTGGGAGCCGCTCCAGCAGCTCGCAGCCCTCGCCCTTGCCTAAAGAACTAATAGAGCGCTAACGGCAGCCGAGGCTCTCACGGGTGGGCACGCCGGTGGCCGGGTTGGTTCCTTTGGCCCGTTCGCACAGTTTTGCAACCTGGTAGCGATCGAGAATGGCATCGGTAAAATCTGCGCCAGTAATCTCCACTTGATAAAAACTCGTACTTGTTGCTGTCATTTCCACCAGCACCGCGTTCGTTAAGTTAGCGCCCTCGAACACCGCGCGATCGGCCAACACCCGGCTCAAATTCGCCCCCGTAAAGTCCGCATCGACAAACACACCCTTGGTAAAAATCGACCCGCTTAAGTCCGCATCCTGAAACTGGGTTCGGCGGGCTTCGGCGGCGGCAAAACTCGCCGCGTGCAGATCTTGGCCGGAGAAGTCGCGATCGCTAATATCCGCGTAGGTAAAGTCTGAGCCCCAGCTCGCCGCCGCCACAGGCAAGGCTCCCAGTAGCACCCAAAGGCCCGCCAGCAAGACCAGTCCAAGGCCTAGCGCCAAACGATGCATCCAGAATCCCGCAGAAGACAAATTCATCAGAAATTTATGACAGAACATTGATCCGGTACCACCAGCTTGCAAAGTTTTGACCTGGGCGGGCGCGATCGCCCGCCTCTGGCCCCAGCTTCCACTAGTCTCTCTATTCACTAGTCTCTATCATTAGTCTCTATCATTGTGAAGGATAATTATCCCCCAAGCCTGGGGGTCTGTATGGTATCTCCCCCTGCTCACGATCAGAGTGACACATTTATACTAGGAATAGGCGTGCTAGAGCTCCTTCCGATCGCCCCTCTCCCCTGTGCAAACCATGCGCCAGCATTCCGGTCATTTGATCCATCAAGTGGTTGAGGAGTTTGAATTTGAGGCTCGCTTAAACGGCTGGTTTGGGCGACCCGAGATCGTTAGCCAGCAGATCCTGACGTGGACCGAAGGGCAACCATTTTTGACTCATCGTCTGTTTCAGGTGGTTTTGCGATCGCTCCGTCATCGCACTCAGCGATCGCTACAGGAGTTTCAATTCCTGAGTGCCGCGTTTCGATCGAAGCACCCGCAACGCTCAGACTATCCGCCCGAAGCAGAATGGCTCGACCGCCTCGTACAACACCAATGTGTTGATCGCTGTACCGATCTGGAGCTGCGCAAACACCTCCGTAAACTGTGCAGAACGATCCTCGCAGATCCCAGCCTGGTGCAATTGCTCCAGACCTACCAACAAGTTTTGCAGGGCGATCGCCTCTCTTGCGATCGCCTCAGTTCCGCCAAACTGCGCCTCATCCAGACTGGACTGGTGCGCCCAAGCCAGGGCGAGCTGGTGCTGGGGAACCGACTTTACCCAGCGATTTTTAACCAAACTTGGCTCAACCGAGCGTTCCGAAAGGTCTCCCCACCCCGCGCTAGCTCAAGGTTGGCACCCCAAGCATGGCCCAAAGCCTCTCCCCAAGCATCCCGGCCAGACTCACCTCAAGCCTTACCAGAAACGGCCACCGCCGCGCTCGCGACCCAGCTATCCCCATCGGGTTTGCCTGGATCGGGTCTGCCTGCATCGGGTTTATCTGACGAGCGACAGATGCCTATCGCCGCGCAGCGTTTGGCAATGGCACTGCTGGTCTGCACCTTCGGCGCGGTGGTCGTTTTGGCTCTAACCTACCTCGGGGAACGGGAGGAGCCGTCGGCCTCTCCGCCCCTGGATAGGCGGGAATGGCGTCAGGATTAGCGCTGACGGAGAATGAATTCGGCGATCGCCAAATCCACCGGTGTCGTTACTTTCAAATTGGTCTCCTCACCCAGCACGATCTGCACCGGCAGACCGAAGTGCTCAAACAAGGCCGCGTCGTCGGTCACCGCAAGGTTTTGAGCCTTGCCCTGGCGGTGGCATTGCTTGAGTTTCTCAACGTCAAAACCCTGGGGGGTTTGGGCGGCCCAGAGGTGAGCGCGATCGGGGGTCGAGGCAATCCGCTGGTTCGCGTCCACGACTTTAATGGTGTCTTTGACCGGAACGGCGGCAATGAAGCCATCGCAGGTTTGCAGGGCAGCGGTGCAGCGATCGAACAATTCAGGTGTTGCCAGACAGCGAGCGCCATCGTGGATCAACACCTGTTTGGCCTCGGTGGGTAAGCCCTCCAGGCCCCGGCAGACGGACTCCTGGCGGGTGTCGCCGCCCCGAATCAGCTCGACGGGTTTGGTGAGGCCGGTGGTGCTGAGGATGGCTTTGATACTGGGCCAGTCGTCGGGCTGGCTGATAATGCCGATCCACTCGATCGTGGCGGCGGCTTCGGCAGCGCGCAGGGTCCAGGCGAGAATGGGCTGATCCAGGAGGGTGAGGAGGAGCTTGTTGCGATCGCTGCCCATGCGTTTGCCCAGACCTGCGGCGGGAATCAGTAGATACATTTTGGTGATCCGGGGCTATTCTGTGCGCGTTAGCGATGCACGTTGGCGGGACTGAGGGAGACGTAATCATGCCGCTCTGACACTTTCGATCCCATCCTGGTGCAGGTCAACTGCTTCTACGCTTTTATGGTAAGTAGGATGACTCAATTATTTGTAAAATGCCATAGGCTCTTTACGAAGCAGAAAAACCTTGACCAGCATGGGTTACGCTGCGCTAACCCATCCTACGTTTAATGCAGGTGTTACTTCCCATTGTAGCCAGACTCGTATTTCTGACTAAGACTCTCAACTATTTTTGTCTTCTTCGGTGAGGATGAGGCCGCGATAGACTTGTTCGATCGCGATGGTGAGATTGATGATGTATTGGGTAGTCGTTTTGTCTCGATCGTCGCAGGTGACGCTGGCGTCGGGATAGATGTAGTTGTTGGTTCCGACGATGTTGATTCGAAGATCGGAGTTGCAGGTTTCGCAGTTGCTATTGTCTAGATGGTTGGAGAGTAGGGTGGTGAGTCTGACCGAAGTTCGATTTTAGCGTGGGCGGTTGTTGCTGGGTTGCCCGATCGGGGTAAGTGTCGCGAGCAAACACGGCAGGCGTATTTGTCGTTGGGCGATCGCGCTTGTTTGAGTTTGGGGTTGCGGCTGGGCGTGATGGTTTTAACGGGCGATCGCGGACTGTTGTTTTGCTAGAATGATGAACATCCACCTCAGTGCTGGGAGAACTCTACATGGCGATCGCCCCCTCTCCTCTCGCTCAACTAGGAACTCTCGGCTTCGATGAATTTATCACCCAATCCGGTGGCGACAACCGCTATGAACTGATTGACGGTGAGGTATTTGATTTGGAACCCACAGGACTCCATGAGCAAGTCGCGGGCTTGATCAACACAAAAGCCTGTGTCCGGATTGATGCGACTGGATTACCTTGGATCGTCCTCCAGCGCCCCCTGATTCGTCCCGTTAACATGGATATGACGGCCTTCCGTCCCGATGTGGCGATCATTGATGAGACCGCCCTGGCTGATGAACCCCTTTGGCTAGAGCAATCCATTCTCACCAACGGTCACTCGATTAAATTTGTGGCTGAAGTCGTCAGTCGCAACTGGCAAAATGACTATGCTCGCAAATTTGAAGACTATGCGACTCTCGGTATTCCCAAATATTGGATCGCTGATTATGCTGCACTCGGTGGCATCCACTACATTGGTCAGCCCAAACAACCGACCCTCTCGATTTGTAGCCTCGAAGACAATGTCTATCGAGTGCAGCGTTTGCAAGGCGATGAACCGATTGTGTCTCTCACCTTCCCCAACCTGAACTTCACTGCTGCTCAGGTTTTAAGGTTGAAATAGGGCTAGTGCTCTCAAGGTAAGGATGGCCAAAACTCTCTGCCAGCATCAATTTCACTCATTTCCTACCCTCTGGGAGAGGGGAAGTATCTGTCGATGATTTTGTGGGGAGGCTGGAAAATGCCATACAATCACGATATGTGGCACAAAAAGACAAGCGTGGCACATGGGAGGTTGTATGAATCAATTGTCTAAATCAGTAGAAGTGCATTTGGGTCGCCAAGGACGGTTGGTGATTTCGGCGGCATTGCGGCAGTTACTGGGTTTTGAGGAGGGGGATAAGTTGGTTGCCCGTGAGGAATCAGGGCGGTTGGTGTTGGAAAAGCAAGCAATGGTGAAGCAACGGCTGAAGGCTCGCTTTGCACGGGTGTCGAAGGCTCGCAGTTTGGCAGATGAATTGATCACGGAACGCGGCTGGGCGTGATGGTTCTAACGGGCGATCGCGCTTGGGCTTCGCTGAATCTATCGCTTGATATTCAGGTGATTCGGTGATGGATTAGTGACTGTTTCTATGGGAGGATCAGGAGTCTTGATAGGGAATGGGAAGAGCGCGATAGACTGGTGGATGGCAGCGAATGTGGCAGCAGGCTAGACAGGTATAGGATTTGGAGTTGACTCGAAAAATGTCTGAAGCGCTTTACGATCGCGATTTTCAACTGTGGATTGAGAAAACGATTCAACAGTTACAGAATCATGAGTTTGAGGCATTGGATATTGAGCATTTGATTGAGGAGTTGGTTGATTTGGGTAGGTCGGAAAGGAATACGCTGAGAAGCAATCTCATGATCTTGTTGGCGCATTTACTCAAGTTGCAGGTTCAGGCTGACGCGCCGGATACGATGAAAGGAAGTTGGTATAGTTCGATTTTGGAACATCGTCAGAGGGTTCTCAATCATTTGGCAGATACACCTTCGCTCAAAAGTTTTCTGGTAGAGGCGGTGGAAAAAGCCTATGGGGATGGACGAAAGCTGGCGATTAAAGAAGGGCAGTTGGCGAGGCTTGGGTGTCGTGTGCTGGAGAAGAGTGAGGAGTATCCCATAATCTGTCCTTTTTCGATTGATCAGATTCTGGACGAAGATTTTTACGGCGTTTAGAAGGTTATTGATCGCGCTTGGGAATTGCTCAATTGGTCTCTCGATATTTAGGGGATTCGGTGATCAGTTAATTCTCAGTGCAAGATCTGACTGGTTGATACAAATGCCAACTTGCACCACGCGCATTGGTGATAATCAACTTACTCCCACTATTATGTGGCGCTTTATAAAAGATATGCCAGTCAGCCAGGATGAATAGATCTCCTGCACGAATCAGGAATAGAAGCGGATGCACAAGGGTTTTAGCTTTCAAATCAGTGTTCATGCAAGAGATCTAATATTCCCGAAGTGTACTAGAAAATTGGGGTTGGAGGTTGTATCCAAACATGCATATGACCGTTGTGACCTTGTTGGTTCCCATTGGTGGATACCCACCCAGAAAACTCAACATTGGGCATATCCCAGGTTCGGGGATCATTAAAGTATATCTTCTTGACTCCTATTGGCTGATAATTCAAAAAAGTGTTGATAGTAGATCGCATTAGCGATAAATCGTAATTTACACTTGGATTATCCACAATCAACTCACTGATATCTCTTAAAATATTTTCCCTATTGAAAGCTTCACTACCTTTGAGCATTCTTGCATTGCTGGGAATTGCATTTTGGGGAACATCATCATAGGTTCCGTCTGGCATTCTGACTACGACTGAATTTTGTTCTTGCCCAGCAACATAGGATATGTTGTTGATTTCGATTTCCTTAAAAAAGTTTCCTCCTACTACATAAGTATCCATTCCTGGGGTTTCAATATCTATCTCCAAACCAGTCTCATGACCTGTATGACTATTGTCACCACCACTTTTAATTGTGATGGCATTAGTCTGCAATCGTGTGGTAAATGGATTTGAATAGGATGAATTTGCAACATAATAATAGAGAGATGCAGCGTTTTCAAGTGCTTTAAATGCCCAATCACTACCAAAACGCTCAGTTTGAAGATTCCCTCTAAAGATGTCTAAGAATGGAATAGTTCCAATTCTTATTTCATTCCAACGTGGAGCGTTAGAAGCATTAATGACTGACTGACCTAGAAATGAAAGCTTATTGTCTAAAGGTAGTGAACCTCCTTGAATCTTATTAACACCATTCACTACTCCATCAAATAAATCAGCTGCCCATCCGAACTCATTTCCATTATCTTTGCCATCCACAATCAATGCATTCCCATTCTTTTGAGGGAAACCCAAATAGGCTAGTCGTTGTTCTTGTGTGTAAATATCAAGTTGCCCATTGCCGGTCTTTACAGCATTAACACCTGAGAACGTAGAAAATCCATCTTTTATATCTAAATCTATGGAGAGGTCTTCTCCCTGCTGATTTTGTAACTTAAAGGAAGCGGTTCCTATTCCTCTATGTGATTTAGATTTGCCATACTCGCCAATACTTCCATCCACGTTTGGGACATAGTATAAGATGCTGTATCTGCTTCCAATAACTCCTCCTCTCCCTTGTTCATCAACTAATCTTCCCTTTTGTGAATCTGGCAGAGATTTCAAGATTAGGCTTTGATTTTGTTGTTCCAATTCTTGGTTTAGATCTATTCTGATTACATCACCAACAAGACCTTTGACTTCTGCTGAACCAGCGTTTACGGATACTTTCAGATTATCCATAGCCCACGACTCATCCGCTAGGCTTTGAATACCCTCTCCTTCAATTTGGAAGGTAAATGTTGCTGTACTTGCTGTGTGAGGAATATTACGGAACCTTGGATCTGCGCCCAGATTATAGGCGCTATCGGTGTAGTATCCTCCTGGGCCAGAAAAACCTAAGTTTTGACGACGTGCAAGCTCTACACCCGCAGGAGGAGAATAGCTTTGAATCCGACTAGGTTCAGAATTCGCAAATGACTCTCGAAAAATCTGCTGACCATCGAGCGTAATCTTAAAAAAGTCACCGGATGGAAATTGACCAGTACCATCAAGGGAATCAATTGCAGCAAACAAAAAATCCAAATCTATGGTTGTGTGGGTAGGCAAATCCTGTAGTGTAAGAGTGACAACATTGCCTGTCGCACTACGCAGAAATTGGTTGGCAAACTGATTACCCTGCGGACCTAAACCTGAAAACAATTGAACTCCCGTCAACGAAGCTTGACCTGGGTTGATTTGTGCTGGTACTGATGAATCAAAGTTAGTAGAAAAAACGGATTTAGCCATGGTTCTCTAATGACCTCTCAAACGTAAAGTTTTAGCAATGTTGTCCAAAAATCAGTATCACGAGCCACTGAGCCCTGTAGGCTCTTACCTTATGGAATGTTTGAAGGAGGCCTTTTCTCGTAGTCAAAAATGCCACTTGATGCCTAAAAGCTCTGATTTTTCACTAACATCTCAGGTATTGACTATCAAGCATCGGCATTCTTTCAAACATCCTTTCAAAGGGCTTTTGGTAGGCAGACCTCGAATGAATTCACCAAACTTGATACTAGAAAAAATGTAATTAGTCACAGCAATAGTGCGGCGCTATTGACACCAGGGTTGAGCGCGGTAATGTAGAAGCCATGAAAGACAGCGCCCAAAGTCGTTCAGCGCCCG